>JAGRBY010000186.1 GCA_020433835.1 Anaerolineae bacterium
TGGGCTGGATGCACGACTCGCTGATGTATATGAGCAAAGAACCTATCTATCGCAGTTACCATCACCATAACATGACCTTTAGTTTGGTGTACGCTTTTAACGAAAATTTCATTTTGCCTCTGTCACACGATGAAGTGGTCCACGGAAAAGGTTCTCTGGCAGGGAAAATGTCAGGCGATGACTGGCAGAAGTTTGCTAACCTACGGGCCTACTTTGGCTTTATGTGGGCGCATCCCGGCAAAAAACTGCTGTTTATGGGCTGCGAATTTGGGCAGTGGTCGGAGTGGAATTTTAACACCAGCCTTGATTGGGAAGCGCTCGAAGCGCCGAATCACCAAGGACTGAAGCAGTTTGTAACCGATCTCAACGCCGTCTACAAAAACGAACCGGCCCTTTACGAGAACGACTTTGCACATACCGGCTTTGAGTGGATCGACGCCAATGACAGCCAAAATAGTGTGCTATCCTTTATACGAAAAGCTAAGCACTCCAAAGAATTCGTGGTGGTCATCTCAAACTTTACACCTGTACCGCGCGAAGCATACCGTACCGGTGTACCGAAGCCGGGCTTTTATCGGGAAATTCTCAACAGCGACGCCGAAGTCTACTGGGGTAGTAACATAGGCAACTATGGCGGCGCATCAACCGAAGCCATCCCTTGCCACGGCTATGAGCATTCACTACTCATAACACTGCCGCCGCTGGCGACGGTCATGTTTAAGCTCGTGTCTGACGAATAAGACAGCGTAGGTGAATTAAAAAATACTTTTAAGTCGGGGTGACTAGATTGCCCTGACTTTTTTTAATCTGACGTTTTTGCTAAATTGAAGGGTCTGCTCGGTTGTTTTGGTCCAGTACACGTGCAATCTCTAGTAGAATATAGGCGGCTATGAATTGGTGATTTCCATAACTTAGTTCAACCGACGAGGTGGAAACCGTTTTGTAAGGATAAGGAAGCGCGAGTTTATAGTTTAAGGTGGCATCACTTTCACGCTGATTAACACTCTGATGAATAGTTGAGCCTTTTGCTATGGTTCGATCTTGTTTGCGGTACAGTATTTTAGCCAAGCCCGCTCGCGAGTTACGTAGCTCTCCGCTGCTGGTGGGATTGATATGGCGGCTGATGTACTCCGGGTCAAATTGTAGTCCGGCTTCCTTGGCTTTGGTAATCATCCACTCCAAAGTGATATCGGACAGCCCGGTATCAACATAACCTCCCCCTACATTGGCATGCGTACCGGCAAACCATACCTGCTCCACCTGCTGCTGCGCACAAGGGTTAACATCCCACAGTGCGGGCTTAAAAATCTTTCGCCGCTCGTCGATAGCCAAGGCCTGATAAGCATATTTAATATTAGGGCTTAATTTCACATCATGAAACGCAAACCGTTTACGACCAATCCAGTTCAATTTGGTAGCCGGAATGCCTAAAGCACCCACCGTATCCCACACACCGATAAACTTCACGTTTATGTTAGGCCAGCAGTAGGTTAACTTAAACCGGTTAGTACTGTTTTTTTGCCGGTAATGATTATATGCTTCTTTAACTTTGTCCTTATGCTCAGGTCTAACCAAGCCGCTGTGCTGGATTAATCCGGCCAGAGATCGCACCGTAAATGCACCTCGACTGAAACCGAACAAATATATCTGATCACCTTCACTGTAATTTTCAACAAAGAAACGATAGCCATCCAAAATATTTTCCGACAGACCGATGCCAAAAATTCCACCTGTGAGCCAGTCGAACCAACGTGTGCCAATCCCTTGATCATAACAAACACGTTGGCTCGTCCAATCATTCACCAACGCCCGCGCTATTTTTACAACATTCGACGGGGCTATAAGGCCTCTATCCCGCTTGTCAGCTCGTCCCCATGTACCATCTGAACAGAACACCAAATTTTTCGACATGATTTATTGACCCCCTGGTTACACCATTGTTTCTTATAAACGTGACAGTACCTTTGTCTTACTTACTTTCTATTCTAACCAAGGAAGCTCAAAAAAAACTCAATATTTTCTTAAGTACGATGAAGCTGCGTTTGAGACAAATTAAATCAACAAAAAAGAGCGCCTATTAAGACGCTCTCTTTAACACCATTCCTGTTACTCGAAAATTTTATGGCATACACTCATCAGCTACGCCTAAGTAGGTAGCGAAGATCTTTTTATTAGGCGTAATTTGAATATCATCCTCAAACGTGATACGTACTTTAACAAAACTACTAATAAGATAAGCACCAACTTTAGGGGGCGGCTTATTCGGGTTATCAAGCTGAATGAACCCATTTGGACTGGTGTCATCCCAGATAGGAATAATAATGTCACGACCAACTAAACCGGTCATGAGGTCCCTGGTATCGTTAGAATTAATCGTACCATTCATGGAAGTTACATAGTCACCAACGCTAAGACTGTGATCATCAGGTTCGTTAGGGTTCGTATAATCGTTCCCCGAAATTTGATAATACGCAAGTTCATCATTGAGATAATTTTCATCATCTTCGCTAGGATTCCAGGTTAACCACCCCCAGTCACTTGGACCAGCACCACCTAAAATATCAATTTTAGAGCCAATAGAAGAACTGTCGATAACGCTTTGCGGAGATGTTAGTGGATACGCTAAACATAAGGGTCCAATTGCGTTTATATTACTAAAATTAACGCTTCCGGTACTTCGAGAGGCACCAATGAGCCGCATAACAGTGTGGGTGTACAACGGAACCGGATCAGTGAATGGATTGGATATCAGTGGAAATCCAAATAATTGAGGCTGATCGTGATACATTTCTGTGACAATGACGTTGTTGGAGGAAGGTACTCCGCCTCGCTTGATGATCTCGCAATTAAATTTGTTGTTTTGCTGCGCCAACTCAGCGGCCAAAACATCGTAATTAATCTTTGACGATCTATCCCCCGTAGATGTTTCCGACGGACCAAATGATTCAGCCTGATACTCCATCCCGCCCTTATCAGGATGTACAATAATATCATCTTTGTAAAACGTTGGGTGCGATGGATCTAAAAAATCATCACAGTTATTACATTCCGGATCATTGATATCTTCACAAGGCTTTCCTGTATCGACCACTACGTGAGATACAATGAGCGTTGAACTCCCATCGTCTCCAAAGTCAAGATCAAGCTGACCCGAATTTTTTATCTTTGAGGCATCCCAATTGCCGGCGTTTGCGTCACCTACCCACCTGAATACACTTCCATAACTCTCTTTAATGGTGTCTTCCGTCGAAAAATCGAGATAGCCCGGTCTAACGGCAAATCGAGTGATTTCTCGATTGATATTAACTAACACCAGATAACTTCTCAAAGCTGAACCAACTTCAAAGACACCTATAAGTAAAAAAATAAGAATAGGCATTGAGATAGCTATCTCAACTAAACTTTGTCCCTTTTTACCTTGGACCTCAAAAAATTTATTAAACCGAATTAGAGGGATCAATTTATTAAAAAACATGAGTGCTTTTCCTCTTTTCTAAACCTATGAAAGCGCCACATACCATTCCGATTAAACCCAGATATATTGAACTTGCATTGAAAGACCCGTAAAAATATCGTGCATAAATAAAAATGTCTGTAATAAACTGGTTAAAATACTAATAACAAAAATAACTTGTAAACTATCGTGGTCTAAATTGCGAAGCAGTGTAAATGGAGAAATCTTTTTAACGCTATAATAGATTACCCATGAAGCTCCTATGCCTAATACCGAAGATGCTACAGCTACGATAGTAAGACTAGGTAAAAACATTTCATCGGTCACATAAAAAAACTGAAGGCCAACAATGCAAGCCATCATGCCAGCTACACCCATCCCCCCCCCGATGATGCCCAATCCGGCACTTACAAAATATTTTATAAGCCGCTGCAATAATTGCGGGAGCTGTTTTTCTGAAACGCGATTGTGAACGGAAGATACTGTAATTCTATTTGAGTTTGTGGTCATCAAGTTAGTCCTTTCGCTGCTCTCTCTGTCTATACACCAATCATACATTTTTATTACATATCTGGAAGGTTTTTAATGAAGTCAAGATTTTATGGTATAACCTGTCGATACTGTACCCCCTTCAGCAGCCGTCACCGTTACAGTTCCGGAATTGGCCCCCACACCCGTCAACGTAACTAAACAACTTCCACTACACGCAGTTGTTTTCGATTGTCCACTCTGTGAGTCTGAAACAGTAACCGAACTATTTTTTGAAACGGTAATGGTAACATTAACATCGTTTCCATTACCCCCGCCTGTACGGGCGGCCGATACACTGGTGATCACACCAGGACTGGTTCCGCCCAGCACGCGATTTACTTTACTGAAGACATCACCTACGATTGGACCAAGGGTAAGCAAGACAGCGATTACAACAACCGCAACCAATACCAGGATGAGTGCATACTCAACCAACCCTTGGCCTTTTTGTATATCTTTAAAACCAAGCTTTTTCATCCGCTAAATTCCTTTTGATGAACTATTCTTTTTATATATTTATGAATGTCTCAAACAAACGCGGATAGAGCGAGGGCATTAAAATAGCTGGAGACTAAAATTTAATAGAGGGTATCATAACCGTAAGATGCGGCTTGTTACGTAATACAAAACTTCAAATTAATTTTTATGATTGCAAATTGTTTTCTATGTATAATTTAATAACATAATCTAAAATTGTGGTATTATACGACAACTATTTGCACTGCGCTCTAGTCTCTATCCGAAGTGTTAAAGTACAATCATTGGTCAGAAGATATTTTTGCAAATTAGTCATGTCAAAACCAACCTCCCCAGGTAGTGTGACACTCTTAGAATACAATATTTTACGGGTACACGACAAGTGCCAAAAGTCACCAAACAAATGCCCGAAAGTACTTTGTCTACAATAAACTTACACAAAATAGGCATGTTTTTCTACATTTGGTAACATTGAGTGTATCAAAACAGGAGTAAATATCTATGAAACCCCGAATTAGTATGATCACCCTCGGTGTGCGCGATGTCGCTGCGTCGGTGAAATTTTATGAAGAGGGGCTAGGCTTCCCGCGGATGGAGTCGCCGCCGGATGTGGCCTTCTTTACCCTCAACGGCACTTGGCTGGGTCTGTATGGACGCGAAGATTTGGCGGAAGATGCCACCGTATCATCGGAAGGTAGCGGGTTTGCTGGCTTTACGCTAGCGCATAATGTTGCTTCAGAAGAAGAGGTCGATATCATTCTCAGCCAAGCTGTTGCCGCCGGAGCCACGCTCGTCAAGCCTGGGCAAAAAGTTTTTTGGGGTGGCTATTCCGGCTACTTCAAAGACCCCGACGGGTATCTATGGGAAGTGGCCCACAATCCGCTCTTTTGGGTTGGCCCCCGCGATGATGAGGCATAATCAAAAGCTTTGACAAATATGTAAATATCTATATCCTTGTCGGGCATTATCGATCTCTCAAAAATCCATCGCGAAATGTAAACACTTCATTCCATGCCAAACGCTATTACCAAAAAATTATTACACCTCTTCAACGTTCGACCCGCCGAACTTCCACTGGTCGGGTTAATGCTGCTGTATGCGCTGCTGATGGGTATTCCCGGTATCATCACCGAGACCACCAGCTATGCCCTGTTTCTTGAGCGATTCAGCGCCCAGTCTATCCCTTACATTTATATAGGCTTTGCCCTGGTAGCCACCGCATTAGGGCTACTTTTCACCCGTCTGGAGCCGAAACTATCCCGGTCGACTCTATTTTTAGCCCTGCTGGCAGCGATAGCCATTCCCATCCTTATTTTTCGGCTGCTGCTGGCCTTCAGTTCCGCCGATTGGCCGGTCATTGGTTTAACGATTTGGGCCGACGCCACGTGGGTCTTTATCAACCTAGCGTTCTGGGGCCTGGCGACGCATCTGTTCACGCTGCGGCAGGGTAAACGGCTGTTCGGGCTGCTGGGAGCCGGTCTGATAGCATCAGAAGTTGTCACCGGCTTGATGATCCCGCTGTTAGTGTCCTTCATCGGCACGGTGAATTTACTGCTGGTAGCGGTCATCGCTATTGTCGGGGCGCTGGTCGTGCAGACGATTATTGTGAGGGGATACGACCATCATCTCAATCCTCAAGACGACGAGCGGCTCTTCTTTGAAGAAAAGGCCTGGTGGCAGCTTGTGCACCAACCCTACATCGCGCTTATCTTTGGCTTGGCGGCGTTGAACCTGATGGCTTACTTTTTTATCGACAACCTGTTTTACATTCAAGTCGAACACAAATACGCCGACATCGACACCCTGGCCGGATTTATCGGCACCTTCTTTGCCTCGGCGGGACTGCTAACAGCCACGTTGGGCGCTCTGGTTAGCGGCCGATTTTTGAATCGATATGGGCTACAGGCCGGTCTGTTGGTCTTGCCGGTGGTACTGCTGGTCGGTATCGGCCTCACCATTGGAGCCAGAGTTATGCCCCCGGCCGGCCTGCTGCTTTTTTGGATGGTCATTGGCGTAAAACTGAGCAATGAGGTCTTGAAAGACTCAACCAACGAAGCCGCGACTTTGGTTTTGTACCAACCACTGCCGGCCGGCCAACGCATGCAGATTCAAACAGCGGTCGAAAGCATCATTCGGCCACTGGCCGCTGGTATAACCGGCCTTCTATTGCTGCTGATGAGCGCCGTACTGCCGACCAGCGGCCTCTACTTGGAAATTGGTGTGGCTATTCTATTAATCGGCTGGCTGGCGCTGGCCGTTATTTTGGCTAAAAAATATACGCAAGTGCTGATGAAAACGCTGACAAGGCGCAAACTGGACGGAGCCGTATTAACACTGGAGGATGAAACCAGCCTAACCACGCTCGAACAGGCTTTGCACCATCCAAGCCCCCAGGTGGCGCTGTACGCCCTCAACATGCTACGCGCAGATAGAGCGATAAAAGTTCTACCGGAGCTACTTTACCACCCGGCCGATGAAGTTCGACAAGCTGCCCTGCTCAAAATCGAGCAAATGCACCTGACCACGGCCATCGAGGCGGTGGAGCAGTGCCTGACGCAAGCTGAAGCAGTTCACATCAAAACCTCGGCCATGCGCACGCTGGCCGCCATCGACAATATCAAAGCCCTGGAACAGATTTTTCCCTATCTCGATGCCTCGGACACGGCCTTACGGCAGGGCGCAATTACGTGTGTGATCAACTACGGCAACCCCGAGCTGGCGATGGTAGCCGAGGGCCGGCTGCTGCACTGGGTGGTCTCGCTCACCCCAACCGACCGCATCAACGCCGCCAAAATTATAGGCGATGTCTCCAACCGCAACCTGCACCATCCTCTCCGGCAACTGCTGCGCGATGATGATTGCAACGTGCAGCGGGCGGCGCTGGCTGCTGCCGGGAAAACCGGCTACCCCCAGCTTTGGTCGGATGTAGTTGCCGCGTTAGACTCGCCCACCACGCGGGGAGCAGCGGCAGCGGCTTTAGTAGCCGGAGGTGAAGCAGCGCTGCCGGTCATACAGACAGCATCTAACCGGCCAGATCTGCCTCCGGCGACGCAACTCCGCCTCATCCGGGTCATCAGCCGGATTGGCGGCCCTCAGGCCACTACTTTACTCCTGCAACATCTCAACACACCCCACGAAGCGCTGCGCATGGCCATTCTAACCGGGCTTGACCATCTCGATTATGAGGCTAATGCGCAGGAACAGCCTTGGCTTATGCAGCAGATTGAGAGAGAGGTAGGTCAAGCGGCCTGGTTGCTGGCGGCCATGGCCGATCTGGAACAGGTCGACCCAACCAACGAGGCGACGCCCTCATCGCTCCCATTTCTGCTCACCGTTTTGCGCACCCAACTGGCCCGTGCCCTAGACCGTATCTTTTTCTGCCTATCGTTTCTCTACAAAGGGGAAGGATTGCTTAAAATCAGAAACACGTTGACCACTTCCTCAGCCGAGCAGCGAGCCTACGCTCTGGAAATGTTGGATACAATCCTACCCTCGCCATTGAAGCAACAAATCTTGCCGCTGGTCGAACCGTTATCCTCCGCCCAGCGGCTAAACCGTCTTCGGCTTCTGTTTCCCCAAGAGCAGCTCGATGGGGCCACCCGCCTCATCCGGTTGCTCGATCCTTCAGCCACCGACGTTGATGATGTCTGGCTGTGGATCTGCACCATCCACACCATCGGCACGCTGCCACAGTTCGAGCCTCACCTCAAAAAGGCCGATCTGCTAGACAGCATCGCCCCCCATCTATCCGCCGCGCCCGACACGCTTATGGTCGAAACAGCAGCCTGGACTCTCGCCCGCATCAACGCCGCTGCCCAATTTACAGCCCGCTGGCCGCAGCTGACCGACGCGTTGCCATCGACCCATCCCATCAATCCTGGAGAAATTCCTATGCTTTCAACTTTGGAGAAAGTCATCTTCCTAAAAAATGTAAACCTTTTCAAAGAAACTCCCGACGAAATTCTGACTCAACTGGCCACGCTCCTGGAAGAGGTCGAGGTTCCGGCCGAAACGGCTATCTTCGAGAAAGGTGCACCCGGCGACTGCATGTATATTATCATCAGCGGACAGGTTGAGGTACACGACGGCGACCATATATTGAATGTGCTGACCGCAGGCGACGTGTTTGGAGAAATTGCGCTGCTCGATGCCCAAGCCCGCCTCGCTTCGGTTGTGGCCGAAACCGATACGCATTTACTCCGGCTCGATCAGGAACCATTTTACGAACTCATGGAAGATCATATCGAAGTAGTACGGGGCGTTATTGTTGTGTTGTCAGGGTATTTACGAGATTTACTCACCAAGGTCGACCCGCTTGAAGCGCAATCCTCACCTCTGGAGGAATTTAAATCAGCTACACTAAAAACAGAATGAGACCAGCACTTTCAGGTATCTGTTTCGTCATGCCCGAATGGTTTTATCGGGCATCCATAGGTCGTGGGGAATGGATGCCCGCTTAAAACATGCGGGCATGACGTGATGAAAAGTATTGGTTTCAAACTAATTTCGGTATAGATAGAAGCATCTCTAAAAATAATCTTTACCGCTCCCCCGTTGTCTGCTCCAACACGGCCCAAACGCCGGGCATCGCCATAGATTGAAACATGGCGTCCATCTGTTCTGGGGAATACAGCATCTGGTTATCAAGCCACCAGGTCAGCAGCGTCAGCAGTGCCCCGGCCAAATATTGGGCCATAATCGCCGGCGGCACCGAGAGCGTACCGCCATCCGGCACAAGCCGCTCGATTTGTGCCTGCATCGAGCGGCAAAAATGGGTATGGGTGGCCTTAAAAACAATGTCGATGCCCTGACCACCGACCATAGCTTTATACAGCTCAAAATGCTCCTGCGTGTGTCGAAACAAAGAAAGAGCCGATAAAATGTAACGGCGGCTTTCCGCTTCTCCATCCGCTACGGGCAGTATTTCAATATCCCAACTCAGACTGTAGATCAGATCGTCCATACCGCTAACCAGCAAATCTTCTTTATCGCGATAATGCGCGTAAAATGTCGAACGGCCCACATTAGCCCGGTCGATAATATTTTGAACGGTGATGGTATCGTACCCTTGCTCGATAATAAGCTCCAGCAGCGCATTGTGTAATAATTGACGGGTTCGCTGTATTCGGCGGTCTACCTTAATCATTGCTCATCCGTTAGCCTCTGTTTTCGTACAATTTTCCTCAATTTATTCGATACTGAACACACCGCTTCGGTTTGGTTGTTGACATTGACCGCAGCGACGCATACACTGTTATCGAACATAGTGTTCGATAACGTATCCATTGTAACAAGAGCCTTGCTGAAAGGAAAATTCATATGACCCGCCATAATGACCATACGCACGGTCCTCGGACGTTTGTATTCAATATTATCGACTGGCTGCACGCCCATCACAAACCCGCTAACCGCACTGCGGTCGAGACGAAAGGACGACTTATCCGATGGGCTTCGCTGTACGATTGGGTAGCCCATCTACTGCTAGGCGATGAGCGAGCCTTCCGACAAACAACGGTGGCTCTGGCCCAGGTAAAACCCGGCGACACGGTGCTGGATGTAGGCTGCGGCACCGGCAGCTTAGCTTTGGTGGCTCAAGAACAGGTCGGCCCCACCGGCAGCGTCTATGGCATCGACGCCTCGCCGGAAATGATAGCCATCGCCCAGCAAAAAGCCACGCAAACCGAGAGTAACGTAACATTTCAAGTCGATGTCATCGAGAGGCTCTCTTTTCCCGACAATCAATTCGATGTCGTCCTGAGCAGTTTGATGATGCACCACCTACCCGATGATCTCAAAAGTCAGGGTTTGACCGAAATATACCGCGTGCTGAAACCGGGCGGGCGAGTTTTGGTGGTCGATGTCGAGTCATCCCCCGGCGGCTCACTGATGCAGAAAGTCAAGGATATCGCCATTCATATGCATGGCGGACACACGGCCATGCAGGACAATGTCAAGAAGCTGGTTCCCCTGGTAAAAGCAGCCGGGTTCGCTGACGTTACGACAGACAAGATAAACCGCCAAACGTCCTACGTTACCGGCCTGAAAGCCGAGATCCATTGACCGAAAAGCCGCGCCTCGCAACCTGGCGAAACCGTGTCCGGCAGATAAAAATCGAAACGTACACCCTATGGTTGGCCTATCGCCATCCGCAGGTGCCGTGGTACGCCAAACTCATGGCTGCGTGTGTTGTCGGCTATGCCTTCAGCCCCATCGACCTCATTCCTGACTTTATCCCGGTGCTGGGCTATGTCGACGATCTGATTCTGCTGCCGTTGGGCATTATGCTCGCTTTGAAGCTGATACCGCAGCCGGTGCTGGAGGAGTGCCGGCTGCAAGCCCGCGACCGACTGGCCCAAGGAAAACCGCTGAATTGGGTGGCGGGCAGCATCATCTTCGCCATCTGGCTTATTGGCTTTATCGCTGTTCTACGCTTCGGATGGCGGCTGCTCGACCCTTTCCTCTAATGCATCCCCCTACCTTTTTGGCATCCCCGTTTAATTCTTTATAATTGGCTGCACAGAAAGTTTACCAGAGAGCTTACCCAATGCGTAGAACAATTTGCTAAATTGTTCCCGTTCTTAGGCTGCTTAGTAGCTTTGCACTAAACCATGGTGAAAAAATTTTAGACAGGATTAACACGATTTACTGAATTATGCTAGATAAAATCGTTATAATCATGTCAATTCTGTCGATTATTTTGTCGATCTTCCGTCGTTCTCACGTCTTTACGGTTTAATGTTGTGCTACCGGCTGCCTCATGGCGTAAATTTGTGCTACAAAACAGGACACCTGCATAAATCCTGTTGAGGAATCATCGGTGAACTATGGCCCAGCAGCCACAAGCGCAACGGCATAATCTACCTCGACAACCGACCTCCTTTATCGGTCGGCACACGGAAATCACGCGCCTGCGCGAACGGCTAACCGATCCGCATTGCCGCCTACTAACGGTGGTGGGGTCAGGCGGTATTGGCAAGACCCGCCTGGCGATTGAAGCGGCAGCGGCCGTAGCTCCACATTTCGCCCACGGCGTTTACTTTGCGCCACTCCAAAGCATCTACACCGGCGATTACCTGGTCTCAGCCATAGCCGAATCACTCAACTTTTCGCTAAGCGGGCATCAGGAACCGCTAGCCCAGGTGCTCAACTACCTGAGCGATAAAACGCTGCTCCTGCTGTTAGACAACTTCGAGC
>JAGRBY010000187.1 GCA_020433835.1 Anaerolineae bacterium
CAAAATAGTGATCTAATCCTGCCGCAATGGGATGCCCCGGATTGATAACCCACACCCGCTCCCGTTCCCCGGCCTCGCGCCAGCGCAAACTGCACGTGGTGCCCATCAGCTTTTTGAAAATTTTAGAATAGTGGCCTGAGTGCAGCACCACCAAGCCCATTCCGCCCAAAACCCGCTGATAGACGCGTTCTACTATCTCGTCGTGTACTTCATGGTGGGCGCGATGGCCCCACCACAAGAGGACATCGGTCTGGGTCAACAGATCCTCGGTTAAACCGTGTTCCGGTTCATCCAGCGTAGCCGAACGCACCTGAAAGCCGTGATTTTCCAACGCATGGGCGATAACTTTGTGCATCCCATCGGGATAAATTTCTTTAACCTTATCGTCCGTTTTTTCATGACGAAACTCATTCCAAATCGTAACGTTGAGCAAATTCATAAAATACCTCCTCAGTGGTGGGTTAGTTAGGGTGGTTGGATGGTTAGTTGGATAGTTGGTGGGAAAGTTGGTTCGATAGTTAGTCTGTCAAACCATCAAACCATCAAACCATCAAACCACCCGAAATCATACCAACGACCTGTCATTTATTCAAAATTTGTCTATCGCACACGCCGCGACGGCTTGCGTCAATTTGGCAAAGCTTCGTAAGCGTCGTAAGATGCTGCCCCATAGGCAGCTATCAGCTATCAGCGCTCAGCCGTCAGCTTTAAAGCTAAAGCCTGTTATAACCGGCTCCTCGATAACTCAAAAATTTGCGAGAATGCCTAACAAGCTGAACACTGATGGCTGAGTGCTGATAGCTAACATCCCCTACCAAAAATAGCATAGCCAAACTGAAGGAGAACTTGTGACGCAACAACTCGAACACGACGTCATTATTATTGGAGCCGGAGCGGCCGGATTAGCCGCCGCCCAAAAACTCAAAGCGGCCGGTCGGGAGCCGTTAATCCTCGAAGCCCGCGACCGGCTGGGCGGACGCATTTGGACCGACCACACCATCACCCCGGTCGAACTGGGCGCTGAATTTATCCACGGCGAACACGCTGCCACCTGGCAACTGATCGAGCCCGCCGCTCTGGAGACCGACCTTTGGCCGCGTGGCCGACAGTACCAGCAGTACACCTATCTCTACATTCTCAATGGACACCTACTGGCCGATAGCGCACTCGATACGCAGATGGCCGCACTGTATGAGCACGTCACCCACTTCACCGGCCCCGAATGCAGCGCCCGCGAGGCGGTTTTAGCCATAACCGATCCGGATGATGCCGCTCTGCCTTACATTCTCTCCCGGTTGGCCTGCGTTGAAGCCGCCGAGGTTGATCGCCTCAGCGCCACCGCACTAACCCAAGAGCGAGCGCTTAACACCGCCGGTTGGGAAAATTACCACATCCGCGCCGGTTACGATGCCCTACCCGCACTGATGGCCCAGGGTCTCGATATCCGCTGCAACAGTCCCGTCACCCGTATCGACTGGAGCGATAGCGGTGCTCAACTACTGTTGGCCAACAATCAAACCCTGACCGCCCGCCACGTAATTGTGACCGTGCCGCTGGGCGTTTTACAAGCCGATTGCCCCAACTTCCTGCCCGCCCTGCCCCCCGCCAAACAGCAGGCCATTGCCGTGCTGGCGATGGGCCACGTCACCAAATTGGTGCTTCAATTCAGCCGCTCCGTTTGGCCTTCATTCTCATATTTGTGCAGCGATGGTGTTATCCCGGATTGGTGGCAGGCCGGTAGCGCCGATGCACCGGTGTTGATGGGCTACAGCGGCGGCCCGGCCGCGCTGGAATTGGCAGCGTTGGGCGAAGAAGCGGCCATCGAACAGGGCTTGGCCGAACTCAGCCAGGCCTTTGGCGATGACATCCGCTCGGCCTTTGTCTCCGGCCGACTGGTCGATTGGTCAACCGATCCCTGGAGCCTCGGTGCCTACACCTACACCCCCGTGGGAGCCGGTAATGCCCGCGCTGAATTGGCTGCCCCCTTAGCCTCGACCCTTTTCTTTGCCGGTGAAGCGACCTCGACCAATGGTCATGTCGCCACCGTCCATGGGGCCATCGAAACCGGCTGGCGCGCCGCCGCTGAGGTGTTAGCGGTGGTGTAAGCGATCGGCTTTTAGCTGTCGGCTGTCAGCTTTTCCACATAATAAGTTTGCTGATATTTATCTAGAGCATTATAGAACATGCTTTATTAATAAGGGTGGTGCGTTCGCAGAGTAAGACAACAAAAAGCGCCGCAGAGGTTAGCCATCTGCGGCGCGCTTTTATTTTAAACTGATGACGGCCTTAGGCGATAACCCCAAACCCCAACATTTCCAACCGCTGCGGCGCGGCGATGAGGGCCACTTCGGCAATCTCTTTGAAATCATCCATCCACTCATCCAGCGCATCGAGCGCGACATCACGGTTTTTGGTCAGTTGCTGGGCTTCACCTTTTTCAGTCTCTTGCTGTTCATTCAGGCGAGCAACTTGCTTAACCAAACTTCGTTCGCTTTCTAACCTGGCCTGATCATAGCCAAAGTTAGCCATAGAAGCCAGCAAATCCGGCTGAGCCAACAGGTTATTGTAAAAGGTTTTAGTTTGACCTAACCAGGCGGCCAGATTTCGCTTACGACGACCGCTCAGGTCTAAAGCGTTTTGGGCTTTCTTATTCCCTTTGAACGCAACTCTGGCGACTTTTAGGGTAACATCATAAGCTCCATCGGCGGCTTTATACGCTTGATTCAGCGCCTCACTGGCTGCGAACTGCTCGCCATACTCGACCTTTTGCTGCTCCACCAATGCTTTGGCCTGCTGAAATAGACCCTTCCCCGCGTTAATTTTGGCTTCATCATAACCAAAGCGGCTCAAGTCGGCCAAAATATCGGGATTTTCCAGCGCATTGTTAATAGCTAATTGGGCGTTTAATAGTTGTGAATCAATAGAAGGTGTTGACATTATCGTCTCCTTATTTTATCTAGTACCCAACAGGTAAGCGCTCAACGCATTACTACAACTATCAACTTTTTCCTGATTTTGGCGAATTTTTGGGCCGGAGTTAGCCCGTTGTGTGGGTCAGAGGGTATCCTACGTGGTTAAGCTGACGGCTGCAAGCAAATCGCTGATTGCTACCTTCCAAATTTAACATACCTTAACGGTATCATAACTTTACTATAATGACAACCTTGCGTTCCAAAAATGAAAGACAAGACATATAAGCTTTTCCTTTTTTTGAGCGATGATAACCGAAGCGTCTCCGGTACGAACGGTTCGGCGGGCGGTACGGATAATTCGGCGATGGTACGGATGGCTCGGCAGGTGGTACAGATGGTTCGGCAAATGGTACGGACGGCTCGGCAAGTGGTACAAACGATTCGGCGACGGTACGAACGATTCGGCGGCGGTACGGACGGTTCGGCGGGTGGTACGGATGGCTCGGCAGGCGGTACGAACGATTCGGCGACGGTACGGATGGCTCGGCAGTCGGTACGGACGGTTCGGCGGGTGGTACGGATGATTCGGCAGCGGTACGGACGGCTCGACGGGTGGTACGGACCGTTCGGCAGACGGCACGAATGGTTCGGCAGTCGTTACGGGTGGTTCGGCGGCGGTACGGACGATTCGGCGGCGGTATGAATGGCTCGGCGGATGGTACGGACGATTCGACGATGGTATGGGTGTTTCGGCAGGTAGTACGGACGATTCGGCGACGGTACAGAGGGTTTAGTGATGGTACAGACAATTCGGCGGTCGAAGAGAAGACAACAGAGATTGCGAAAGCGAACGGAGGGACGGGAGATATAATCCGTTCCTTGCATAGAATCGCGCGAGAAATAAAAGTTGCAGAGATAAGATAGATTACTACAAAGTACCCACCACGATTAAAATATCGGCCTTTTCCATTACCGTAGCAGGGTCCGGAACATGAATGTAGGTTCCGTTGCGTTTGATGGCGATAACAACTTGATTAAATCGCCGACAGACCTCAGAAACCGTTTGCCCGATGAGTTCGGAGTGATGCTCGATGTACAATTCTTTAAATCGAACGGTCTCGTCATATTCAGATAAAATGTAATCCCAATAGGCCGCAACTTCGGGTTGGAGGAGACTGGAGGCAATTTGGAAGCCCCCCATCACATTTGGCGATACGATGGCATCAGCGCCGGCCGCTTTAAGCTTGCGTTTGTTAGGTTCATCCACAACCCGGCTAATGATCCGCAGCCGAGGGTTGTTAAGGTGTTGGGCCAATTGACGTGCGCTTAACACGGTAAAAAGGTTGTCGCGGTCATCTTCCATCGTAGTGATTAAACCTCTAGCCCGTTCGATGCCGGCACGCATTAAGGCCGCATCGTCCGTATTGTCCTCTTGCAAATAGAGGACTCCCACATGCTCGGCCAGTTCAGCGACATCCTGATGCTCATATTCGGTAGTATCACTTTGTACATAATCTAAATAATGAAACTGCCGTAACTTCTTGGCCATATAATCCTGATGAAGATAAAGAAGTGTCCAGCGCAGGATATTCTCATCAGGTTCAATGATGACAAAAGGAGTGTCCGTTTGATATAATTCATGTGCGACGCGCTTACCAATGTACCCCCCGCCGCACAGAATGATATGATCCTTCAAATCGGCAATTTGTTTCATCTTTCGGTTCTCCATCATCTGTTTGACCTGTATCTGCTGGTGCTCTATAACCAAAACAGCGACCGTAGAGAGGGCATAGCCGGCCACCCCAATGGCGATAAGTGTAAAAAAGATAGCGAAAATCCGTCCGGCCGTTGTTTCAGGGGTAAGGTCGCCATAGCCCACGGTGGTGATGGTGATAATTGTGGCATAAATCGAGTCGATTAGAGACCATCCTTCCAGGAAGGAATACCCTACACTACCGATGACAATCAGCCCCATGATCAGCAACCCCGCATAAGCAACGTTTGAGTTGATGATGGTCTTGCGGAATCTTTGCAACAGGATATCAATTGAGCGTGGGCGAATGCGACGAAAATACCTCATACGGCTTATCGTAACCGCATAAGGTCACTTTCAGCAAATAGAGGATACCGTCAAGTAATTCGCAGTTTAGGACGAAGCCCCCTGTTTATAACTCATACAGGTTCCTCTAAAACTGTTGGCTGGAGTGCTCGGCGGGCTACCATCAAATAGATAACCAGGCCGCCCATCACCAAGGCATACAGGCTGGAGAGTTGAAAAATAGGTGATAGACCAATGCTTTCGCTCAGCAACCCCACCACGTTAGCGCTAAAACCGTTGCCAAGCATGATGGCCGCCACCATCATACCGGAAATGGTCGAAGCCCGACCGGGGTCTTCGGTCGAGGCCAGGCTAACGGACAGTGGAAAGAAGAAAGATAGCGCCAGCCCGGCGATAGCCAAAGTGACCATATGGGGCCAAAAGCCGTTGGCCAGCGGCAGCCATACAAATGTAGCACCCACCAGCAGAGGCGCAGCCACATAAAACGGATGGGAGCTGAAGCGCAGCGCGATCAGGGCAAACAAAGCACGCCCTGCTGTCACCGCTCCCCAAAAGATGGATAGGGCTAATCCGGCCTGGGCCATACTCAAGCCGCCAACCGCTTCTAAATAGATAGGCCCCCAGTTGCCGTAGGTTCCTTCGCAAATGCCGTACAAAAAAACAACCACAGCATACAGCCAGATACGTCCCGGTAGACGACGCCCGCCATCGGCCTTCACCTGGGGCATACTCTCGGCTGACAAACGCAAGGGCAGGCTCAGTTGAAAGGCAATCATCAACGCCAGCGTCAGCCCCACGCTTAGCGGTGCCCCCCACCACACCCCCAACCCGTTAAAAAAGGCAAGCGTTAAGGCTGCCCCAACCTGACCCAAACCGGTGAGAACATGCAAACCGGTTACGGCGGCATCGGCCCTATCACGAAACAGATCGAAGGCATAGGCATTGAGAGCGCTAACAGCAAAACCAAAACCAGCGCCCACCGCGCCGGTAGCCAGCAGCAACAGCAGATAAGGCACCTGACCTACGCCAATAAACCCATGGCTAGCCGCCAGCAACAGCATCGCCAAAACATCGGCCAGCAGCCCTAGCAGCAACACGTACTTCATCCCTCCTAACCATCGGGCACAGCGGGCCGACAACGTTGAGGCAACAATCGCCGTGATAATTTGCGGTGTAAATAAAAAGCCGAACTGGCTTGCGGTCAACCCGTGGAAATTGGGGTTGGTTAACAGCGGCCCTGCTGCCGGAAAGATAATGAGGGCAATTCCCTGCAAAAAGCCGCTCAGATAAACAGCGGCGATTGTTTTATGTCTGGTGTTCATAATCGTATCTTTTGTAGCGTTATGTAAGCATTTTCGATAGAAGCCAAAATGGTCTGTATTTTTTAGAAACGGGTTCCAAAAGCGGGAATAAGCGCACCGTGAATAATAGCGGCAGCATCAGAACATAAAAACAGAATAACTTCGGCCACTTCTTCCGGCGTTACGCCAGAGTGAGGCTCAGCTTGGCGTTTTTCCGATGTAATCATTGCCGCAGGTAAGACTGCATTAACGTTAACACCGGCTTGTTTGATTTCAGCCGCTATACTCTCTGTCAGCCGGGCGATAGCGCTTTTTGAAACGCTGTAAGCCGCCTCATTGGCTCTACCAACCAGCGCCGAGTGAGAACCGACATTGACAATTTTGCCATGCCTGCGTTCAAGCATCGCCGGGACGGCAGCCCGACAGGCGTAGAAAACCGTACGGGCGTTGAGGTTGAGCATCATATCCCAGGTTTCGGGTAACGTTTCATGAACCGGCATCCCGGCCCGGTAGCCCCCAATGGTATTAACAAGGATATCGACCCGCCCAAAACGTTCCAGGGTGTCGCTCACAACCTGCTCCATTGCCCCCAACTGCGATACATCAACGCCTTCAACCAGATAATGATCAGCCGAATTGTGTAACGCAGGAAAAAGACTCTGCATCCGCCCTTGAGCACGATCGGGTACAACCAACTTTGCTCCGGCAGCATGAAAAGCTTGCACCACAGCGCGGCCCAGATTACCACTGCCACCGGTCACGATGGCAACTTGATTTGAGAAATCGAACATATCAAACCTCCTTGTTGAAAAACAAAATATCTGCGAGACAGGCGGTAAGTGCCTACCCGTTTTATTACCAGACTATTGCCAATAGCGCTTAGTATAGGAGGAAGTTCTTGCAAAGTGGTTAATCAATCCTTACAAAAAAGTAAAAGTATGGACTATAGCAACAGCTACAATCCAGTGGATGCGGCCCGGACTCAATTGTTGCCATGACTCGCGTAGCACATTACAATCAAGACACTACCCTTCCGCGAACAAAATCTAAAAAGTATAACATCGGAGGATTTATGGAATACAGACAACTTGGCGATTCAGGACTCAAAGTCCCCGTGTTCGGTTTTGGTACGGCCACGTTTGGCGGTAAAGGCGATTTCTTTCGCGCCTGGGGCAGTTCCGACGTAGCCGAAGCCAGTCGACTGGTGGATATATGTTTAGATGCCGGCGTTACACTCTTCGACACCGCCGATGTCTATTCGCGAGGGCTTTCGGAAGAAATTCTGGGCGAGGCGCTCAGCGGGCGGCGAGACAAAGTGCTGCTTTCAACCAAGGCTACCTTTCGGATGGGCAAAGGGCCAAATGCTCTTGGTTCTTCCCGTCATCATCTGCTGAAAGCGTGCGAAGACAGTTTGCGCCGGCTGAAGACCGATTACATCGACATCTATACCATGCACGGGTTCGATGCCCAGACGCCGGTTGAGGAAACCTTACGCACGCTGGATGATCTGGTGCAAAGTGGCAAGGTGCGCTACATCGGCTGCTCCAACTTCTCCGGCTGGCACCTGATGAAGTCGCTGGCCGTATCGAAGCAGTATGGCTGGGCGCGTTACGTAGCCCATCAAGCCTATTATTCGCTCATCGGGCGGGAGTATGAATGGGAGTTGATGCCCTTGGCGCTCGATCAAAAAGTGGCCACGGTCGTTTGGAGTCCGCTGTCCGGCGGCTACCTAACTGGGAAAGTGCGCCGCGATCAAGCGGCTCCCCCCGGTAGCCGGCAGCATCAGCTTCAGGGCCAGGAACCGCCCATCATCGAAGAACTTCTCTACGATATTGTCGATGCCATGGACGAAATCGCGGCTGAAACCGGCAAGTCGCTGTCTCAGATTGCGTTGAATTGGGTGTTACAGCGGCCCACCGTCGCCAGCGTGATCATCGGCGCTCGCAACGAGACGCAGCTCCGGCAAAATCTGGAAGCCCTCGAATGGCAGCTAACCGCCGAACAAATCGCCAAACTCGACGCCGCCAGCGACAGAAAGCCCATCTATCCCTACTGGCACCAGCGTGGCTTTGTCGAGCGCAACCCGCCGCCGGTCGGTTGAGCTTATTTAGATCATCATTTTGATAGAAACAAAAAAAGCCTCCGTTTATGGAGGCTTTGATTTCTATTATAGTTAGTCTAAAAACAAGCTCGATTAGCTGTCTTTTCGAACTACAACAGCCCGTCGCCCTAACTTCAAACCACCTAAGAAAATGACCAGGCCGGCACTACCTAACAACAAACTTGGCAATAGAGGCGACTTTTCTCCACCCGTTTGCGGTAAGGCCGCGGGAGTTTCACTGGCGGTTTCCGGTGCAGCCTCGGTCATCTCGGCATCCATTTCAGCGGGGGCAGCGTCCATATCGGCTGATACTAAAAATTGGCGATCATTGAAAGGTTGGACAGGTCGATAATTGCCGCTGTGAATTTGTTGGAACGCCTCAAGTTGCTCTTGAGAAATCTCAATGGGATTGGTCATAACGAGCCAGGTCACCCCTTCGGAACACGGCGGCGTTGTCAACGAACCATTGAAGCGGTAGTAGGTGCGGTCGGCGGGTAATATATCGTCCGCGCTAACCGTGGCCCCATCAACCGCAACAGGCTCGCCTTCTTCAGCCGGCATATTGGTCCACACCGGAGCCAATGCTTCACTTTCAGCCCCAACATTCATTAACGCGCCGACAACAGCTAACTCACCACTGTCGTTCTGGTGTACAAAATGGATCTCCATAGCTCCCGGCTCGCCGGCGACGGTGTTCTCGCTGTGCTCATGAAAATGAAATTGCAGCAGATTGTAGGTTTCTCCATTCACAACAATTGAACTGCCTTCGTCATAATTAGCCTGAATTGTATGCCCATTGTTAACCACCGTTAAAGCAGAAGGCTGGTAATTAAACTGGATATCGGCCTCATTAACCGGTGCGTCAGCAGTAATATCCACAGGGGATTGTTCAACCCCTGTCGAACACGTGGCAAAATCGGGGCTGAGTTCACCCCAGTTATCCGGGCCAATATCACCTTCATAGCCCCAATGTACCGGGCCAGAGGCATAGGCCATGGATGCAAAACCGACGAAACACAGAACGGCAGCAACGGTTAACAATGACAGTTTTTTCATTTGAATCTCCTAAACTATAGGGTACTTAAAGAAAGTGGGTTAATAGAGGAAATACGTGACAATTATGTACAATTAAGGGTATCAAACTCCAAAAAACATGTCAATGTTAGGGAAATTTTTTGACTTACGCTGCCACCGCTTGAATCTGCTGCCAGGCTCGCTCGATGTGCGGCATTTCGGTGTGGGTTTGCCCCACGCAAAAACGCAGTACAAGGCGACCATTGAGCTTGGTATGGGTTAGATACAGTTCGCCGCCGGCGTTAAGCTGATCCATAATCGCCTGGTTGATAGCATCGCCGCCGGTGTGGTGAAAACAAACCAGGTTCAACATCGGCTCGGTCGATAGTTCAAACGAGTCGCTCTCTTCAACCCATTCGACGAACTGCTGAGCTAACTCAACATGGCGGCGAATGTGATAACGCAAGCCCTCGATCCCATAATGACGAATAACAAACCACAGCTTCAGCGACCGAAAACGCCGTCCTAAGGGAATTTGCCAATCACGATAGTCAAAAACATCACCGGTCGATGTGGCCTCGTTGCGCAGATACTCCGGCATGATGCTTAGCGTGTTAATTAACACTTCACGGTCGGCGACAAAAAAGCAGTTGCAGTCGAAATTGGTAAACATCCATTTATGCGGGTTGAAGGTATAGCTGTCGGCCAGATCGAGACCCTCGTGAATAAAGCGGAACTCCGGACAAATTGCCGCCGTGCCATACATCGCTGCATCGACATGCAGCCACAGGCCCCGTTCCCGGCAAATCCGCCCGATTTCCGGCAGCGGATCCATCGCCGCCGATGAGGTACTGCCGACGTTAGCTGCCACGAAAAAGGGCGTCAATCCGGCCTGCTTGTCGCGCTCGATCTGCTCGGCCAACACATCAGGTCGCATCGCAAAACGATCATCAACCTCGATCAGGCGCAAATTCTCGCGCCCGATACCGGCAATCTTGATCCCTTTTTCAATCGAAGAGTGCCCCTGGCTCGACGCGTAAGCGACCAGCTTGCCGTTGATACCTTTGGCATTCACCTGAAAGTTGGTAGCTCGCTCACGCGCTGCCAAGATGGCGCATAACGTTGCGCTAGAGGCTGAGTCCTGTATTACCCCACCACCGGCTGCCTTGGCTCGAAATTTATCCGGCAAGTCAAGCATCTGGGCAACCCAATCGGTCACAACGGTTTCCAGTTCGGTGCAGGCCGGGCTGGTGGCCCACAACATGCCCTGCACACCCAGGCCCGCTGACAGCATCTCGGCTAAAATCGACGGGCCGGAGTTGTTGGCCGGGAAAAACGCGAAAAAGTTGGGCGATTGCCAATGGGTGATGCCCGGCATAATCAGCGAATCGACATCGCTGAGTATGGTCTCGATACTTTCTCCCTCGATGGGCGGTCGAGCCGGTAGTGAACCCAGAATTTGCCTCGGCTTCACCTGAGACAACACCGGCAGCGACTCGACCTGCTCCATGTAATCGGCAATCCAGTCGACCACGGTGCGGCCATAATGGCGAAACTCGTCTGGGGTCATATGATAACTTTTGGATGCTGACATCTACTTCCCTTTCCATTCCGCCGGACGTTTGGCGATAAAGGCCGCCATGCCCTCTTTTTGATCCTCGGTACCGAACAGCATCGTAAAGAGGCGGCGCTCCAGATAAACCCCTTCGGCCAACGTGGTCTCGAACGCTTTGTTGACAGCCTCTTTGCCTATGCGAACCGCAACCGGCGATTTGCTGGCTATTTCAGCAGCCAATTTGATGGCTTCATCAAGATACTGATCGGCCGGGACAACTTTATTAATCAGGTTAAAGCCCAAGGCTTCTTCAGCCGTCAGGGTACGATTAGCCAGCACCATTTCCATGGCGATAGCCTTACCCACAGCGCGAGTCAACCGCTGCGTCCCACCGGCTCCCGGAATAATGCCCAAGTTAATCTCCGGCTGGCCGAAGCGTGCCGTCTCAGAAGCGACGATCATATCGCAGACCATCGCCAATTCGCAGCCGCCGCCCAGACACCAGCCGCTCACAGCGGCGATAATCGGCTTTGTGATCGATTGCAGCCGATCCCACAAATCGAGAAAGACCATGTTGAGCTGCTCCACAACCGAGGCCTCGGCCATCTGCTTGATGTCGGCTCCAGCGGCAAAGGCTTTGTCACTGCCGGTCAAAACCAAACAACCAATGCTGTCATCGGCCTCGAAATCGGCAAAAGCCTCGTTGACT
>JAGRBY010000188.1 GCA_020433835.1 Anaerolineae bacterium
CACCCAGCCGAGCTTTTTATGGGCGATACCGGCTCTCTGGCCATCGGGGCTACGCTAGCCGTGGTAGCGTTAATGACCGGTCAGTGGCTTCTGCTGCCGGTAGTGGGCTTTGTGTTTATGGCCGAAGCGGTTTCGGTGATTTTACAGGTAGGCTACTTTAAGCTCACCGGTGGTAAACGTTTGTTTAAGATGAGTCCGCTGCATCATCATTTTGAATTACTTGGTTGGTCTGAAACCCACGTCACCCAACGCTTTTGGTTGATCGGTATTTTGACCGCCATGTTGGGCATCGCTCTGGCCTTAATTTGAGCGAGTCTTATTGAGTAGAGATTGTGTCAATTTTAGCTTCTATAGTAAAGGGAGATCACAAAATGAAGCATACCCAAGTACAAACCTTGAATCACCGACCCCGCACCTATCCTGAATTGGTGAAGTCGACAGCCATGTCTGAGCAAGATGCTGCCTACTACGCCGCTCTGGAACTTGTAGCTCGCATTGATGATGATTTGACGCGCGGTATTCGCCATTATCGCACCAAAGCCGGGCTGCTACTGACCACGCTGGATGAAGTGATTCAGGCCATTCTCGAAGATAATCTGCTGGCTCCGAGCCGGCACGAAAGTGAGATGGCCTGGACCCAGGAGTTGGCCGCCTAAAGGTATTGCGGGGATGCAATTACTTTTTTTCGATTGATGGGGAAGGCGGTCGATGATGCCCGACCTGAATATTATCACTAATACTTGTGATGATAACCTAAAGCGGCGTACGAAACCGCGTATGATGTTTATGGCAGCCGTCGAATGATTTAGCACGTAGTTATGGTGGTTTATGGCAGATATTGAGATGTTGTCCGGGTTACGAATTGTGGTGGTAGGCCTGGGTCGCGAAGGTGTGGCACTGGCAAACTACTTGAGCAACCACAACCTAACCGTAACCGGCACCGATCTTAGAACCGAGGCAAAGTTAGGAGACGCTTTTAAGGCGCTGAACGATGCTGGCGTCTCATTAGTATTGGGCGAGCATCCTTCGTCTCTGCTTGACGAAGCGGATCTGTTATTTGTAAGCCCCGGCGTGCCTTTAGAAATTGACTTTTTACAGCAAGCCGTCGCCCGCAAAATTCCGCTGTGCACCGAAAGCAAGTTGTTTTGTATGCTTTGCCCGGCTCCGTTGATAGCCATCACCGGATCAAGCGGTAAAACCACCACAACCACGTTGGTCGGCAAAATTATGGAGGCAACCGGCCGTAAAACGTGGGTCGGCGGCAATATCGGACAGCCGCTCATCGGTATGGTCGACCAAATGTCAGCGGACGATGTCGTGGTTATGGAATTGAGCAGCTTCCAGTTGGAATATTTTCACGCTCGCCTCAACAAAGCGGTCGATATGGACAGTCTGCCGGGCAATGATCCGGCGGCGTTGGCCCAGTTGTTGGGCAACTTTAGCCCGCAAATAAGCGCCATCCTCAATATTACGCCCAACCATCTCGATCGCCATCCGACTATGAAGCATTATGTCCGGGCCAAGCGAGCGATTATCGATTACCAGGGCCGAACAGGGGCTATCGTAATGAGTTTGGATAACGATATGACCCGGGCAGTGGGTAATCAATTTGGGTCAAAGGTGCGCTGGTTTAGCCTTGAAGCGCAGCCGGCCAATGGGGCGGGCATGGTGAATGATGATCTGGTTCTGTTTGATCAAGATCTCAAACCGCAGCATTTGGCCCACAAGTCTGAAATTAAGCTGCGCGGATCGCATAATCTGTCCAATATTTTGGCGGCCTGTTTGCTGGCACGCGAGGCCGGTGCCTCGGTTGAAGCCATGCACAGCGTTATTACCAGCTTCACGGGCGTCGAGCATCGTCTGGAACAGGTGCGCGAACATAATCAGGTTACCTATTATAACGATAGTATTTCCACTAGCCCGGAGCGTTTACTGGCCGCGCTCCACTCTTTTAGTGAGCCGATTATTTTGTTGGCGGGTGGTCGGGATAAGCATTTGCCGTGGGAAGAAGCTGCCTGGTTGATTTTGCACAAAACGCGTGATGTTATTCTCTTCGGCGAGTCGGCTGATTTGATCGCCGACTTTATTAAAGAAGCCCGCAGCCAAGTGCCTACGTCAAAAACGGTGCTTCATCATGTAGACAGTTTAGAGGAAGCAGTAGCGCTAGCAGCCGGTTCGGCCCAATTAGGTGATATTGTGTTGTTATCGCCGGGGTGTGCCAGTTATGATATGTTCAAAGATTACGTTGAGCGCGGTCGCCGCTTTAAATCTTTAGTGATGCAGTTGCCGTAATTCTGATTTTTAATTGCTTATTTTACATTTATCGATGTCATCAAATTCAGAAGAACTCCACAAAATCGATTACTTGCTGGTCATCACCATTGTCGCCTTGTCGATTATCGGGTTGATGATGATTTATAGCGCAACCTTTGCGTTAGGCTATCAATTGTTTCAGCAGCCGACCTATTATTTTATTCGGCAGCTCTTGTGGATGGGCATCGGTATTTTGGCGATGATCGTTTTTACCCACATCGAATACCATACCTGGCAGCGATACTCGGTGCCGATTATGGCCGGCACGATGGTGCTGCTATTGATGGTACTTTTTATTGGCGATGAACGCTTTGGCGGGCAGCGTTGGCTTTTTAACGGATCAATTCAGCCATCCGAGTTGAGCAAGTTAGCCATTGTTATTTACATTGCCGCCTGGCTATCATCGAAGGGCGATAGAATCAAGCAGTTAAGCTATGGGTTGGTTCCGTTTGCCATATTACTGGGGTTGATTACCGGGTTAATTGTATTACAACAAGATTTGAGCACGGCAATGCTGGTTGGGGCAACGGCTATGGCGATGTTCTTTATCGCCGGCGGTAATTTGTTTCAAATTATAATAAGTGCTCTGTTTGGCGGTGCCACGTTGTACTTTTTAATTACACGCTCGGCCTATCGACTGGCCCGCATCGCCTCGTTTCTCGATCCGCTCAGCGGCGATCCATTGGGCGACGGCTATCAGATTAGACAGATTTTAATTGCTTTGGGATCCGGTGGTATCACCGGTTTGGGGTTGGGAGCCAGCCGTCAAAAGTTCGGCTACATTCCCGCCTCCCATACCGATGGGATTTTTGCCATTTTAGGCGAGGAACTGGGGTTGATAGGCTGTTTAGTAGTTATTGGGCTTTTTGCCTTTTTGGCCTATCGCGGTTTTCGCATCGCTCTGGCGGCCCCTGACGCCTTTGGCACCATCTTAGCTGCCGGTATTACCTGCGGCTTGATTTTACAAGCTATTGTCAATATCGGTGTGGTAACGGCCAGCCTGCCATTTACCGGCGTGCCATTACCGCTTATTAGCTTTGGCGGTTCGTCATTGGTGGTCACTATGGCCAGCTTGGGCTTACTGCTGTCTGTTTCTCGGCGTACTATGCCGGCCAGCCGGGAAGAGAGAGAGGAAGATCGTGAGGCTGATAATCTCCGGCGGCGGAACCGGGGGACACGTGTACCCCGCGCTGGCCGTCGTTCAAAGCCTAAACCGGCTTTGCGCTGAGGCCAATATCCAGCCCAAAATTTTGTGGGTCGGCAGTATCGGTGGAATGGAGCAGCAATTGGTTGAACGGGCCGGTTTGGAGATTGAGTTGATCCCGGCTGGCGGACTACGCGGTAAAAGCCCGGTAGCCGCTTTGCAAGGTTTGTGGGCGCTTATGCGGGGCTATCGTCGCAGCCGACAAATTTTGCGTTGGTTTCAGCCTGATGCTCTTTTTGTAACCGGCGGATATGTGTGTGTGCCGGTTACGCTTGCGGCTCGACACCTGGGCATCGCCAGTTTGATCTATTTGCCCGATATCGAACCGGGCTTGGCGATAAAATTTTTGTCGCGCTTTGTGGATCGGGTGGCGGTGACCACAACCGAGACCAAGCAGTTTTTTAAGCCGGGCCAAAGCGTGGTAACGGGCTATCCCGTGCGAGAAGATTTGCTCATTGATATATCGGCTGAGGCCAAAGCCAACGCCCGCCGTGAGTTGGGCTTAGAGGGTACCCTGCCGGTGCTGCTCGTTTTCGGCGGCAGTCAGGGCGCGCGTAGTATCAATCGGGCTTTAACAAATGAGATTGCACGCTATTTGGCGGTCAGCCAGATTATCCACATCACCGGCACGCTTGATGCGGAGTGGGTTTTAGCTCGGCGCGATGAATTAGCCCCGATGCTGCAACAACGCTATCACGTCTTCGATTACATGCACGAAGCCATGACCTCGGCGCTACTGGCAGCCGATTTAGTAATTTCGCGGGCAGGAGCCAGCGTACTGGGCGAATATCCGGTGGTTGGTTTACCGGCTATTCTTGTCCCGTATCCCTATGCCGGCTCTCACCAGGCGCTTAATGCCCATTATCTGGCTCAGCAACAAGCTGCCATTGTGGTTGAAGATGCTAATTTGAGTCGCGATTTAAGCCCAATAGCGATTGATTTATTAACACATGAGGAGAAATTGCAGGCCATGAGCCAAGCCTGTCGACGTTTAGCCAAGCCTGATGCGGCGGCGCATCTGGCTCGAGAGATTTTAGAGGTGAACCGCAATGGAAATTAACTGGACCTTGCTTTCTTACGTTGTTATCACAATTTTCGCGATTGTGGGATTTTACCGGGGGTGGTGGCGCGAAGCCATTATCTTTGTCTTTTTGGCATTTCTTATTTTTCTCTTGCTTAACCCCTCAATTGCTCAACTCATTATAGAGCAAGTCAATGGAGTGCTCGCGTTTATCTGGAATTTAATCCCTGCTGCGTTCAAACCAACGGTGAGTACCAGTATCGATGCCGCTTTTTCGGTGGATACAAGCGGTGGACCTCTCCAGATTAATCCCAGTAGTGGGGCTACCTGGATTATCATTCTGACACTCTTTCTGGTTGTCGCCGTGCTCATTGGTCGTGGCTTTTTGGCGGCTGATATAGCGCGTGGTGGTACGCGTTTCGCGCCTACCTGTTTGGGAGTATATTCGGGGGCTTACTCGGCGCACTCAATGGCCTCATCATCTTAAACTTAGTCCGCGAGTATTTGGACGGGCGTAATCTTCCCGGCGGAGCTTTACCGTCGGAAATTGCCCAAACTAGCGGCAATATCGGTATTAGTGCTTCCAGCTTTGCGGTAAGAATATCCGATGTTCCCCAATTCACGATTTTGGACAGCATTACGCCTTGGATATTCGTTGGTATCGGCGCATTACTTATCATCGTTCTCTTAAGAAACCGCGTTCGGTTTGTGAAAAGCGCCCAAGGATTTAGAAAGATTGATCGCCTGAGACCGTATGGATATCGGGAGATTGACGTTAAGGTTAAATAAAGGTTAAGGCATGCCTGATGTTGGCGCGACTCTTGGTCTATCTGCCTATGGGGTTATCGAAGCCGCGCAAGAGGTTGAATGATGCAAATTAACTGGACGCTTCTAACATATATAATCATTATCTTTTTTAGTATTGTCGGGTTTTCCAGAGGCTGGTGGCGCGAAGCCATTTTTACAGTCTTTTTTGGGATTCTTATTTTGTTATTGCAGAATCCTGATTGGGCCCAGACTATTATTACCTTTGTGAATGACATCATTGCCTCCGTTTGGTCCTATATCCCAACCGGGATCACCAATGTTGTTAACAACGGCTTAACCAACTTTTTTGCGATTACTACCCGCAGCGATACACCGTTTCAACTTGATCCCACAGCCCCTGAAACCTGGTTGTCTATCCTCCTTATAGGTATGCTCAGTGCCTATCTCATCGGCCAAATTGGCTTTACCTATAACCCTACCGGTTTTGGTAAATTGCTGGGTCTGGGTATGGGCGCTTTAAACGGCTATCTTCTTTTAAGTATTGCCCGAGAATATTTAGACGGACGCGCTCTACCCGGCCAGGGTACGGCTGCCGCCGCTGCAAGTTCTGAAGTTTCGCTGGTGGGGAGCAGTTCGTTTGGGCCACCTGTTTCAACCGTTACTATTCAGGCGGTTAACTTACCTGAGATCACGCTAATGGACAGCATTATTCCCTGGATTGCGATAGCAATTGGCGGATTATTCTTATTTACCCTTATTAACACCCGCTTTCGATTACTCTCCAGCAACGACGGCCGTAAGATCGAAGCCCGGGTTCCGCCGTTCCATAAGTAAGGGAAGTTGATTGCATATGCCAACGGTTCACTTAATCGGCATCGGCGGTACAGGATTATCCGCCATTGCCACCGTACTTTTACAACGAGGTTATCACGTCACCGGCTCCGATGGCCAGGCTTCGGCTGCTACGGCCCGCCTGGAAGCCATGGGTGCGACGGTCTACATTGGCCAGCGAGCGGAGAATGTTAACCGTAATATTGACACCGTGATTGTCTCATCGGCGATTAGTCCGACCAATCCGGAACTGCAAGCGGCCCAACAGCTTGGCCTGACCATCTGCAAGCGCGATGCGTGGTTGGGCCAGATGATGGCCGGTTATGACGGTATCGCCATCGCCGGAACGCACGGCAAAACCACCACCACGGCGATGACCGCCTGGCTGCTCGATCAACTGGGGCGCGAGCCAACCTACATCGTCGGCGGCTACATTCCGCAGTTAAATAGCAATGCTGCCGCCGGATCAGGCCGTGCGTTTGTGATCGAAGCTGATGAATACGACCATATGTTTTTGGGCTTACGTCCCACGGTCGCCGTCATCACCAATGTCGAGTGGGATCATCCCGATATTTTTCCGACGCCGGATGTGTTATACCAAGCCTTCACCGATTTTGCCCAGTTGGTTCCCGTCGATGGCCTGATTATCGGCTGTGGCGATGCTCCTGGCGTTAAGGTTGTTACGCAGTCGGTGCAAGCGCCCCTGGTGACCTACGGCTTGCAGCCCGACAATGATTGGCGGGCGATTGATCCGCAGCCAAACCCACGCGGCGGCTTCGACTTCACCGTTCAACGGGCCGCTGAGCCGGCGGCGACGGTTTCGCTGGCAGTGCCCGGTTTGCACAACGTTTGCAATGCGCTGGCGGCACTGATTATTGCCGATCAACAAGGGCTTGATCTTCAAACCGCAGCCGGTGTGTTAGGTGTCTTTCAAGGAACGAGCCGCCGCTTTGAGCGCAAAGGCGAGGTAAACAGCATTACGGTCATCGATGATTACGCCCATCATCCAACCGAGATCAAAGCCACGCTGTCTGCTGCGCGCAGCCGGTTTGGGGATCGCCCAATTTGGGCCGTTTTGCAGCCCCATACCTTTAGCCGCACGTTAACCTTACTGGACGATTTCGCCGCCGCGTTTGACGATGCCGATCACGTCATTGTGGTCGATATTTTTCCATCGCGCGAAACGGATGAGGGCCTGGTTAGCAGCCGTGATATTGTGAGCCGTATGACCCATCCCGACGCCCGATACATCGGCTCCTTGGCCGAAGCGGCCGACGTTCTCGCTGTGCAGCTTACAGCCCCGGCCGTGCTGCTAACGCTTGGCGCGGGCGACGGCTACAAAATAGGAGAGTGGGTGTTAGAAAAACTGGCCGATTGATCGCTATCCCTGGCCGGCTGACTTGTATCGATAACGGTCAGCCGCCCACGGTTTGTGTTCAATCATCAAGCAAAGGAAGGATAACCTGATGCCGAAACGTAATCTAAAACTCATCCGTCAACGAGGACCCCAACTCCCAAAACACGAGCATGTTTTTTCCAAACACCCAATTCCGAACTTCCCCCTTGCTCTAACGCCTGCCGAGTACATTGAAGGTGCTCGCTTTAAAGTTTTAACCATCAAACGGGCGGCTCGACAAGCCAAAGTGCGCCAGATGATCGCCCGCTTACACGATATCGACAATGCCGCAGCATGAAGGTATAGCGGCGTTATGGCCGGTGGTAACCGAGGCCTTCGGCACCAAAGCCCGGACTAACGAACCCCTGGCCAACCACACCACCTCGCGGCTGGGCGGTCCGGCCGACATCTGGCTGCCCGTTACCACGGTCGATGACCTGGTTAAGGCCGTAACCCTGGCCCGACAGCACTGTGTACCCATTTTTATGCTAGGTGGCGGGGCCAACATTTTGATTACCGACGCCGGTATTCGCGGCATCGTCATTGAAAATAGAACCAAAACGGTTCACGTTGAGCCGCCTCAGCGCGGCAGTAACAACCCAATAGTCACCGCCGACAGCGGCGTGGTACTGCCTAACTTGACCCGACGCTGCGCCCGTGAGGGCTTGAGCGGCTTTGAATGGGCGGTGGGTGTGCCGGGGACCATCGGTGGCGCAGTTGTCAACAACGCCGGTGCCTACGGCAGCGATATGGCGGCCACGCTGCTTCGGGCCGAACTGCTTTCGCCATCAGGGGAGCGAGTCTGGCAGCCGGTCGATTGGTTCGCGTATGCGTATCGAACCTCGGTGTTGAAACGACAGGCTAGCTCGGAGTGGATTGTCTTGCGGGCAGAATTGAGTTTGATGACGGCCTCGCCCGAGGAAGTTGAGGCCCGTATGAACGGTTTCAACGAGCGGCGCAAGAGCAGCCAGCCGCCGGGCGCAACAATGGGCAGTATGTTCAAAAATCCGTCGGGTGATTACGCCGGCAGGCTAATCGAGGCGGCGGGCTTGAAGGGCTATCAGGTCGGTCAAGCCCAAATCTCGACGGTTCACGCCAACTTTTTTCAAAATTTAGGCGACGCCACGGCAACCGATATGATCGCCCTAATCCAGGTTGCCCGGCAAACCGTCGCAGAAAAATTTAAGGTCATGTTAGAGTTAGAGATCGAGGTGGTCGGTGAGTAAGCACCCCCAACCCCCCCACAAAATACGAGTCGGTGTTGTCTTTGGCGGTCGCAGTGGCGAGCACGAGGTCAGTTTGACCTCGGCCCAAGGCATAATGAAGGCCATGGATCCGACGAAATACGATATCGTGCCCATCGGCATCACCAAAGCCGGGCAGTGGCTTAGCGGCGACAACGTTCACCGGCAGCTGCTCGATGCTGCGGCCGGCCATCCGATACTGGCCAATTCAACGGCTGTTGAAGAAGCTCCGCCCGAACAGGCGATGACGCTGCCCTTCTCCGAAACCGGCCCGCTGGATGTGATTTTTCCGGTGCTGCACGGCCCCTTTGGCGAAGACGGCACGGTGCAGGGCTTTCTGGAGTTGGTCGGCCTGCCCTATGTGGGGGCCGGGGTGGTGGCCAGCGCCGTCGGTATGGATAAGGTGCTCTGCAAACAGGTTTTTGAAGCGCATGGACTGCCGATTTTGCCCTATCGCGCCTTTTTGCGACGCCAATGGCAAAACAACCCGGACGCTGTACTCGATAGTTGCGAAGCGGCCCTGACCTACCCTATGTTTGTTAAACCGGCCAATTTAGGCAGCAGCGTCGGCGTCCACAAGGCCAAAAATCGTGACGATTTACGGGCCGGTCTGGCCGATGCGTCCCAGTACGATCGCAAAGTCGTTGTCGAACAAGGTGTCGAGGCCCGTGAGATTGAGGTGAGCGTGCTGGGCAATGATGATCCCATCGCCTCAGTGCCGGGCGAGATCGTCGCCTCGCGAGAGTTTTACAGCTATGCGGCCAAATACATCGACAACAGCTCAGAGTTGTTCATTCCGGCACCATTGAGCGATGAGCAAACGCATCGCGCTCAAGAGCTAGCGGTCGCGGCTTTTAAAGCCGTTGATTGCGCCGGTCTGGCCCGCTGCGATTTTTTGCTCGATAAAGCCAGCGGTGAATTGTACTTAAATGAAGTCAACACCATGCCGGGCTTCACGCCCATCAGCATGTATCCCAAGCTGTGGGAGGCCAGTGGTTTGTCCTACAGCGCTCTAATCGATCGTCTTATCGAGCTGGCTTTAGAGCGATTTGACGATAAGCAGCAGAGTAAAACGACATTTGATGTCGATACAGCGGAATAGAAAGTTAGTAAATGGAGATAGGAGACTGGAGATTGGGAGATTGGAGATTTGGAGATGAATAAAAAGTCTCCAGTCTCCTAATCTCTAATCTCTAATCTCCAAGAAGCTATGTTTAACAAGAAAAAGCGACGACGTCGGCGCTCTGAGATGCGCTTAGGAACACAAGCTATCAATTACGAAACCACCGCCACCAAACCCGGCCTCTCTCTGGAACCGGTGATGCGTTTCTGGCAATCGCGTGGTACAAACTATATCGCGTTTGCGCTGTTAGGACTGTCTCTATGGGTTTTGTATATGCTATTTACAGCGACTTCGTTCTTTGTTTACGGGGCTGAAATTCGTGGTAATGTGGCGATATCGGCCCGTGAGATTTACCTGGCGAGTGACATCGACAGCCAAAGCATCTTTTGGCTGAATCCGGTGGCCATAGAGCATAAGCTCGAGTCGCTGCCGAATATTAAATCGGCCTCAGTGTCGGTGGCGCTGCCGGCGCAGGTGGAAATTGTTGTCACCGAACGGCGTCCGCAGTTATTGTGGCAATCCGGTGACACCGTCTGGTGGGTCGATGAAGAAGGCACGGTTGTTCCACCCAAAGCCGAGGTGGAGGATATGTTAAAAATTATCGATGATGACCGGCAGGCGCTTGAAGTGGGCTATCAAATCGACCCGGAACTCATTAAAGGCGCTCAGACGCTGCGCATTTTGGCCCCCGATGTTCGCGTTGTGCGGCATGCCCGGGCCAAGGGATTGATTGTGTCAACGCCGGAAGGCTGGCCCGTTTTTCTGGGCAGCGGCAGCGATATGAAATCGAAGTTGGTGGTGCTGAGTAACCTACTACCCACTCTCCGCCAAAACGAACGTCCGCCGTCTTATATCGATTTACGCGACCCGCTGCAGCCTGTTTATTATACGTTACCGGAAGTCCAAATCGAACCACCAACATTACGTCAACCTGTTCCCGCTTTCCCATCTCGAATACCAAGATTTGGACAAAATCCGCCTTAAATTTTAAGGAAAAGTACAATATGTTGTGGTATAAGATATTGCAAAATACTATATGTTGTGGTAAACTAGCTTTTACAACTTACTTAGTTTATCGGCTTTTTTCGACCGGATTTTCCTGCCAGACCTGCATAACCATGAATACAAAGGGGGTAAAATAGCGTGGACCGTACAGTTGTCGCCTTAGATATCGGCACTACAAAAATCTGTACATTGGTTGCCGAAGTCGGTCCGCCCCCAGAGAATACGATGCGGGTTGTCGGTGTCGGTATGGTTCCGTCACACGGAATTCGGAAGGGTGTGGTGGTTAATGTTAATGAAGTCACCGCCGCCATCGTCGAGTCGATAAATCGGGCAGAGCGAACTTCAGGCTACGAAATTGCCAGCGCCTACGTTGGCTTAGCCGGTGCGCACATTAACGCTGTAAATAGTCGTGGTGTAGTTGCCATTAGTCGCGGTGAACGCGGCATTCGGCCTATCGATGTTGAGCGTGCTTTAGAAGCCGCTCGGGCCATCGATATCCCTCACAACCGTGAGGTGCTGCACATCATCCCTCGCGGCTTCTCTGTTGACGGCGACGACGGCGTGCGTGACCCGGTCGGGATGCAAGCCTATCGACTGGAAGTAGAAGCGCACATCGTCACCGGCTCAACCTCCTCCATCCGCAATTTGATTAAGTGCGTGCAAAGCTCTGGCATCCAAATTGATGCGCTGGTGCTGGAACCGCTGGCCTCTGGTGAGTCCGTTCTTACGGATATGGAGCGCGA
>JAGRBY010000189.1 GCA_020433835.1 Anaerolineae bacterium
TAGCCTTGCACAATGCCAATCTGCCAGGTGTAGAGACCGGGCGACCAGCCGCTCCAGGGGCGCAGTTCGTATTCGGGCGTCTTACTCCAGTCGACAAAAACGGAGTTCTCGCTACCGAACGGTTTGATTTTGATATCGAAGAATTCGTCTTCGGCGAGCTGGCCGGAGTAGGCCCAGCGTAAGGTGACGTTGCCAAAGACATCGACCTCGTTGGGCGGGGCGTAGTTAACCGGCAGCAGGCCACCGGCAGCGACAAGGGTGGGTGTCGGCACTAAAGGCAGCGGCTCAAGGGTCGGCAGTGCTAGCCGAACCGGTTGCAAGGCGATGGGCGTGGGCCAAGGGGTAGCGGTTGGTAACGGGGTGGGCGTTAACCAGGCTGTGGCGGTGGGCCAGGGTGTGGCCGTGGGTCTGACCGTGTTTGTGGTCAGGGCCTCTGTGGCCGGGGGCGAAGGCAAGGATGTGCGGGTGGCTGTAGACGTTGGATTGTTTTCAGCGTTGGCCTCTTCGGTAAAGGCTATGGCCTCGTTGCAGCCGCTTAGTAAACCCACAAGACTGAGCATTGCTATAGCGGATTGCGAACCTGATTTACGGAATTGGGCGAATGGTTTGACGTTATTTGATTTACGCATGATGGGGTACCTGCACCGTTGTTACAGTACCAACAAAACGTAGGGCTAAATGTCGACTCATGGGGGATGGCCTCCTATCTAAAGCTATGTATTGATGCGTTGTTGCACCCTAGTTTAGAGGGAGGCCATGAAAAAGCGGTGAACCGATGGTGAGAAAAATTTCATAAACCGGTTTAAAAACACGGATGCGCAGGATTAAACGGATTTTTTGCCATATTTTTCTAATCCCAAGACTTACGCAGATAGCACGCCGGAACAACAAAATTAGCCACAAATTGCACGAATTGACCCGAAAAACAAGCAATAATTTGTGAAAATTCGTGACATTCGTGGCTAAAAACTTAGATTGCGTAAGCCCTGATCCGTTAATCCCGCCAATCTGTGTTCTAAACAATGGCGAAAAACTCGTGACACTAACAAAAACCTGGTTTCTAGCCATACCTAATTCTTGAATAACATCGGAAAGTAAAACGGCACAGTTTTATACAGGGTTTTGGCCGTTAAAGCCAGTTGGGGGTTGAGATTATCATCAAGGTAGATTGTGTTTTCAATGGCGCTGCTGGTTTGATAGCTAATGACGGCCTGGTAGGTTAATGTGGCTGTTTCGTTTTTGGCTAAGGGTAATATCCAGGTGAAACTTCTGCCGTTACGGCTAAGATTCCCCTGAGCCGGTGTATTGAAAGATGTTATATCGAGCATAGGCGGCACCGTATTGGTTACGGTCACCATGGGGCTGTCGATTAAGCCATCATTTTTCAAAACCAGCGTGTAATTGAGCGTGTCGCCGGCTTCGACACCTTTCGCGGGCGAAACCGCGAACGATGAGGTATCATAGGTGGGGAAATTGACTCGAATATCGGCAACGTTGTCGAAGAGGATATTGTGATCAGAATAGCCCAACCAGTTGGTTTGGCTGATTACGGTGCCAAGCGGCAAATTATCAGTGATAGCAGCCGTATAGGTAAATACCTTTTGTTCATCTTTGGCTAACGGCCCGCTCCATACAAAATTGCCGTTTGAGAGCGTTAGCTGCGGTGAGGCCGTTTCTGGGGTGAGCAATGACGGGAAGGTAGCTGTAAAATAAGCGGTGGTTATGGCTTGCCAACCGTCATTTTTGATAACAGCCGTATAGGTAACGCGCTCGCCATCAAGCGAGGCATTGGTGTTGGGCGTAATTGTTGAGCCGCCTAACCAGCTAAGCCAGCCAATTGAGCGCTGTAGCAAGCGCGCTTGTTCGGCGGGAGCCAGAAGTTCGGAACCATAGGCCGAGAAGTGGGTTCGCCACGCTTTTCCGCTTGAGCCGGTACCGGCATTTGTGAGACTGTTGATTTGCCCCACCTGGCCCCGGGTGGCTGCCTGGGCCGAGGTTGTAGGCTCCAGGGCATCAGTCCAGTTTTTGTAGCCCGGCGGAAAAACAAGGTTGTACGGGCCTATATGGTTGCCGATGGGGCTGCCGGCCTGGCCGATGGTTACGGTACTGGTGAAATCTTCGGTATGCGATTGTATGCCCAGGTAATCCTGGGCAAAGGGCGCGTAATCGCCACCGTGCTGCAAGAGATGCTGGTACAAAAAGTCTTGGCCGCTGAAAAATAGATGGCCGCCACTGTTGAGATAACTCACCAGGCGATCTTCCTCGGTGGGGGTTAGGGGTTGGTACCAGTCGTAGGCCGTGTACCAGACCGTTATCGGGTACATTTGCAACGTTTGTAGCGGCGGGCTGGGAGGTAGCGCGCCGGCCCACGATTTGGGAACAAGCCAATAGTCGTAGTCGATATTATTGGCTTCCAGAGCGGCTTTGTAATTGGCGGCAAAGCTGTACCAGCGATCGTCATCGACCAATAAAACCGGAGCCGGTGTTTTGGTTGTGCGGGTTACGGTCTTTGAACTGCCGCTGCCGATTGATTGCGTGGCGATGGTGAAGGTATCGGAGATGTGCCATTGCTTGGCCACCGGAACCGAGACATTAACCGCTATTTCTTTTGCTTCGCACGAAGCCAGCCCGGTCGATGTGGGCTTGTTGGTTATGGGCCAATTGTAGGGCGAGCCGCTACTTATCGAGAAGTTGTAGGTGTCGGCATTGGCACCGATGTTGCGAAGCCGCAGCGATTGGCTCATCACGGTGCCAAAGTTGCTTACTTTTGTTTGAGAGGCCGGTGAAACTTCAAAATCGTAAGCGGGTTGGCTCTGCATCAACCAGTCGATAGATTTCGCTATAATCTGGCTGCGTGTTGTTTTACTGGTGATACTTTCTAAGCCAAATGACAAAAAGATGGCTCGATAGGGTAAACAAAGGTCGGTGTAAAGCGCAGCCAGCTGCTCTGCCTCAGCGTTATCATAGGTGAGCAGTGAGTCGACAGAATCGCCGTCGGTATAGGCGATGACATCCGGAGAATATTGATTGTCGGCTCCGCCCGGCCCGGCGATGGACAAGGTAATGCCGGCAAACGGGGTGTCGCTTACCCCCGCAATGGTATCGATACCGGAATCATCTTGAACAAACACAGTCCGCAAGTAATTGCGCAAATATTTGGCTGAACTGAGAAAGCCGCCCGCATCATAGTAAGCCACATCTTGACCGCTAAGGAAGAGGCGTCCGCCACCATCTAAATACTCAATGAGGGCGTCGTCGGCTCCGACATAGCCGGGGCTGTCGGACGGGGCCGACCAGATGACAATATCGTACTTGGCTAAATCTGCTGCGGTGGGAACATCGCCAGGGGTACCACCCGGATCGGTAATTTGCCATAGATCAGCCGGATAAAGGGCATCGAGTAGCGCCTGCTGGTAGTAATCGATGTGGCTTTCTTGGTACCAACGTCCGCTGTCGACCAACAGGATGGAGGGGGCGCGATCTAAAAGGAAGTTTTTGGTTACAGTTGCGCCGTCGTTAAGGGTGATGTTAGTGGCTTGGGCGATGCGGTGTTCCGCCGAGGTGACAGTGATGCTATAAACGCCCACCGGTAAATCCACGGTGTAGGCTCCATTGACCGGATTGGTATTGACGCTAACGGGCGTGCCGTCGACGGAGATAGTGGCGACCAGGGCGATAGAAGAATTAACCTTGTCTTTGACTGTGCCGACCAGGGTGCCGGTTGGCTTGGCGTTCAGGCTAAAGTTTTTTGTATTTACAGCGCCGTTGGTAATGATTATTCCAAACTGGGTGACCGACTCGAAGCCGAAAGCGGAAGCGGTTACATCATAGGTACCGGCGGCTAAGCCGATTGAATAGGTGCCGTTGGCGGCGGTTGTGATTTTAACATCTGGGCCACTACTGTGAGGGGTTATGGTAACCGATGCCTGGGCGATGGGTTGGCTACCGTTACGCACCGTTCCTTGCAGCGTGCCGATGGAAGCCACAGCCATGACTGCATTGTAGGCATCAATTCGCCCCCAGCCGGAGCTGTTGTTAGGGGTGGTGTCTCCCAACTGAACGGCTGTCGATTTTAGGGTGTTGGCAATGCTGTCTAAATTGTTGCCCAGCGCCGGTTTGGCCTGAAGCAGCAGCGCCACCAAGCCCGAAACGTGAGGAGACGCCATGGATGTGCCACTTAGCTCGCCGTAGGCTCCCCCCGGCAGCGTCGAACGAATATCTTTGCCGGGCGCGGATACGTCCGGTTTGGTTTTACCCCACGGTGATGGGCCTCGGCTGGAAAAGAGGGCTACTTCATCATTAATATCGGTTGCACCTATGGCAAAGGCGGTATCAAGGCTGGCCGGAGAACCGACGGTTCCGCCTTCGGGGCCGCTGTTGCCGGCTGAGAAAACAGGGAAAATACCGGCGGTGGTCAACGCTTGAATATCGGCTTGAAATTCGGTATTCAGGCCATCATTGCTGCCCCAAGAATTGTTAACCACATCGGGAGCCAAAGCCGGATCGCCGTTGGGTGCTATAATCCACTGAAAGGCATCGTGCAGCCAACTGTCGAGCGCGCCGCCGCTGCTGTCGAAGGCCCGCACCGCGATCCACTGCGCGCCGGGCGCAACGCCAACCCCATTACCGCCGACCATCGTGCCCATGGTGTGGGTGCCGTGCCCATCGGTATCAACCGGATAGGTGGTATTTTCGCCGGTGGAGTCGTACCAGTTGCCGGGGTGTACCGGCAGTTTGCCGGAGCCGGTATAGCCCCGGTAATTGGCCTGAAGCGCCGGGTGATAGCCATCAACGCCGGTATCCACATTGGCCACAACCACCCCGCTGCCGTTAATATTGAGCGCGTCATGAACCAGATCGGCTCTTATCTTTTGGATGCCCCATTCAGTTGTGGCCGCCTGTGGGGTCTGCGGGTTGTTATCGAGCAAATTCGCTAAGGTTTCTTGCCCGGCCAGGTCGTCTATCTGGATTGTGTTGTCCAGGCGCACCAATTTAACATCGGGCCGGGCGGCCAATTCCAGAATGGTATCCAGCGAACTGGTGGCGGCTACGGCATTGATAATCCACAGCGGTTTAATATGGCTGGTGGGTGCAGAGCGTGCTTTTGAGGCATTGAGCGCTTGCAAAACACCGCCTTGCGTATTGCGGGCGGTCTGCTGCAAGGTGTCTACTATGGCCCGCCGCTTCTCTAAGGGGGTAAGCTCACTTTGCGAGCCGGAGCGTGATTTAGCCAGGGCCACCGCTGCCGCCGGATCAACTTGGGCCTGCATATAGACAATGAAGGGAGCTGTTCTGTCTGATGATGTTAGAATACGTTTGAGAAGCCGGGGGTCGATTTTAAGGCGTAAAGCCGGAGCGATGATGGCGGTTGTGGATGAGATAAGCGCGGTTGCGGGGTTGTTGGGGAGTAGATCGGCTCCTTTTTGGGGTGGCGTTACTGGCTCTTGGGCAATAGTTTGCTGGGAGGCCATCATCACCATAAGAACCGTGAGGAGCGTTGAGAAAACAAGGAGATAGGTCAAGTTTCGTTTCGGCATCGGCTATTTTCCTATTTTAAGCGGGCGCATGGTCTGTACTGTGCTGATAAATACATATCTATTAAAATTTTACCGGGGAGTTTGGTTTCTGTCTATGTTGATTGCAGAATTTTGGTTAGAGCTTTTGACAGGTGACAGTCACGTATGGGTAGACAATCAGCCTTGGCTTATAGAAAGAGCCTGTTGGATGCCCGATAAAGACATTTGGGCATGACGTGAGGTCTTTATCGGGTCGATGTTTATCTGACTTATCTATTAGCCCCCAATAGGTCGATTGAGGGCATCCAAGTGACTGACACCTTTATATGTTGCTCACATTTACTTCTTTCGTTATAATAGCGCTTCCAAGACCAATTTTTCCACGCAACGAAGCGCTTCATCCACATTTCTTAAAAACCAGACAATTAAATAGGCGAGAGACCTGGTTTATATTTTTTTCATAAACTGTCCTAATTGAGGTTTTCTTCAAAAGGGAGGTGATGTGATTCAAAATACATAGCTATGGGAACACTGACCAGCAAAAATTATTTTAATGCTAATAGTTAGAGGAGGATAAGGATGAGAAAACTTAGTATTAGCCTGCTAGTAATGGTGTTATTAATGGTTGGGCTTTCAGCTTGTGGAGCTGCTGCGCCGAGCGCTGCTCCCAAGACCATTAAAATTGGTGTCAACGCGCCATTGACCGGCGACATTCCTAAAGTTGGTGAAGGCACCAAGTACGCCGCTGAAATGTGGCTGGAAGATATTAAAGCCGCCGGTGGATTAGACGTGGGCGGTGAGAAGTATGACGTGGAACTTGTTATTGAAGATAACGAAGCCAAAGCCGAATCGGCCACGGCAGTAACTACCAAATTGATTTCTCAAGATGAAGTCCTGGTTATGGTTGGGCCGCAATCATCAAAACAGGCAGTGCCGGCTGGTGAAGTAGCCAACAACCTTAAAACGCTGATGGTTAGCCCCTGGTCAACCAACCCCAACACAACCCTGGGTCGCCCGTTTGTCTTTAGAACGCCCTTCCTTGATCCTTTCCAGGGTCCGGTGCTGGCCAACTTTGCCACCGAGGAGTTTGGCTTTACCAAAGCCGCGGTGCTGTATGATGTAGCCAGCGACTATCCCAAAGGTTTGGCCGAGTTCTTTAAGTCCGGCTGGGAAGCGCTGCACGGTGAAGGATCCGTGGTGGCCTACGAAAGCTTTACCACCAACGATACCGACTTCAGCGCCCAGTTAACCAAAATTAAAGACTCCGGGGCTGAGTTCCTCTTTGCGCCGCAGTATTATAATGAAGTAGCCCTTATTGTGCAGCAGGCCCGCGAGCTGGGCTTTGAAGGCCCCATCTTAGGCAGCGACAGCTGGGGCTCGGCTGAACTGATGAACCTGTGTGGCGATGCCTGTAAAGGGCTTTTCTTTAGCACCCACTATGCCGCCGCCGGAGCCACCGGAGCCACCAAAGAATTTATCGACCGCTACAACGAAAAGTATGGCTACGTACCGGATGACGTTGGTGCGCTCACCTGGGACACCATGCTCTTAATTCAAAAAGCCATTCAAGACTGCGGCACCATCACCGGCGAGATTGAGAAAGATCGGCAGTGTGTCCGCGATGCGATGGCTCAGATCAAAGACTTTGAAGGGATTACCGGTTCGATGACCTTCACCGAAGAAGGCGACCCCGTCAAGTGCGCCGTTATTGTTAAAATCAGCGACGCCGGCGAATTCGAGTTCTACAAACAAGTCTGCCCGGAATAAAGTTTAATTAACAGTAGGGAGGAGATTGGTAGATAGCAATGTGATCTTCCAATCTCCTCTTTTTATATTATGGAGCGACAAAGCTTGCTTTGTCATCAGGACAAAATTCAGGTGACAGTCACTTCTTGGTCGTAAATCGGCATTGGCTTAGCCCTCGTAGGTTGGTTGAGGGTGTCTAAGTGACTGTCACCTATGATCCCTACGATCAAAGCAGAGCTTTGCTGTTCCATCTCTTTACTTTCAGAGGGTTACTCCATGGAATTTTTCCTCCAGAACGTGGTCAATGCCTTGCAGTGGGGCAGCTTTTACGCGCTTATTGCGTTAGGCTACTCGATGGTGTACGGGGTTTTGCTGTTATTTAACTTTGCCCACGGCGATATCTTTATGGTCGGCTCATATGTAGGCTTTTTTGTGGCCACGGGTCTGCTGCTGCTGGTTTCATCTTTGGGTTTGGTGGCCGTGCCGGGCTGGGTTATTTTAATTTTGGTTATTTTGGTGGCAATGTTTATCACCGCCTTTGTGGGCGTGGCTGTCGAGCGCATCGGCTATCGTCCGCTGCGCCAGGCACCGCGTGCTTCAGCCGCCATCACCGGCTTGATGATCGGCATCATTCTTGAAACCGGTAACCTGGCCATTTTAGGGGCCAGACGCCTGAGCTTTCCCGAACTGATTGAAACGGCCACCTATACCGTTGGCGGCGTGACCATCACCAACAAGCGCATTATGATTGTGGCCGTCTCGTTGCTGCTTATGTTTGCCCTGCACCAGTTTGTGCAGCGTACCAAATGGGGCATGGCTATGCGGGCTATGGCCTACGATTTTGCCGTGGTTCCGTTGATGGGCGTCCCGCTCAACTCGATTGCCGCGCTAACGTTTGGCCTGGGTTCAGCTTTGGCCGCGGCGGCTGGCATTCTGTTTGGGGTGGCCTATCCGGTGTTGAACCCGTATATGGGTATTGTGGTGGGCTGGAAAGCCTTTGTGGCGGCCATCTTGGGCGGGCGCGGCTCTATTTTGGGCGCGGCGCTGGCCGGCTTTCTGTTGGGCTTTATTGAAATATTTGTGGCGACCATCTTTCCCTCAACTCTGCGCGACCTGATTGCATTTTCGATCATCCTCTTAATCTTGATTTTACGGCCGCACGGCTTCTTTGGCGAGGCCCACACGTCTCGCTTGAGGCTCTAACCACCCATCATCTTGCAACAAAGGATCGATATGACAGCCATAAATAGCAAATTATCGACAGGTAAAAAGGACGTGAGCTTGTTTCTGCAAAAGCTGTGGGCACCCTTTTCGGTTAGCCCCATGCTTGGCTGGCTTATTGGTGCGCTGGTCGCTGTTTTGCTGGAATATACGGTGGGCCTCTACATCGCTCGCATATTGGGGTTACCAAAAGTTCCCGTTTTGTTTGGCATTTTGGTTATGCTCGAAACGCCCATTTTGTTTCCCAGCACGCTGCTCTATGTCCTGCTTATCTATATCATCCCGATTGCCCTCATCGCCCGTTTTACGGCCCCGTTAACCAACACCCTGGCCGCCAAACTAATCGCCATAGGGCCATGGCTGGCCGTTTTGGTGCATCTGGCGCTCTTTTACGCCGCGCTCCATCTGTGGGCAGAGAGTAATGATTATCGCGTGCTTGTGGTGCGCTTAACCCTCATCTCCATTATCCTGACCTTGAGTTTGAACGTGGTCAACGGCTATATGGGCGAATTCTCCTGTTCGCATCCCGGCTTTATGGCCCTGGGTGCTTACGGAGCCTCTGTCTTTACGCTGTTTTTGTTTGTTGAGGATCGCACTTTTGGCTTGCCGCTGCTCCCGCCCCAGTTGGGGTTTCTCCTGTTCCCGCTGGCTTTGATATTTGGCGGGATCGTGTCTGCGCTGGGGGCGTTGATTATCGCCATCCCTTCTTTTAGAACACGGGGCGATTATCTGGCTATCATCTCGCTGGCGTTTATGTTCATCGTCAAAAGCCTGATCGAGAACCTGGAATTTGTTGGCGGGCCGCGCGGCCTGGGCGGGCAGCCTGATTGGGCCAATCTGCCGACCGTCTTTGCCTGGACAATCATCTGCATCTGGGTGACCAACAACTTTGTCAAATCGACCTTTGGCAAAGCCCTCAATGCAGTTCGTGACGATGAAACCGCCGCCGACGCGATGACGGTCAACACCCGCCAGACCAAAATGGTAGCCTTTCTCTTTGCCGCTTTTTGGGCCGGGGTAGCCGGGGGGCTGTTTGCCCATGTGCTGCGCTACGTCAACCCCGGCAGCTTTGGTCTGCAAAAGCTGGCTGAAATTCTGGCGATGCTCTATTTCGGGGGGTTAAATTCGGTCGTCGGTTCGATTGTTGGGGCTGTCAGCTTTAACCTGGTCAGCGAAGCCCTGCGCCCCCTGGAAATATTAAAATGGATCATCATTCCCGTTATCTTTATTCTGGTGATGATCTTCCGGCCTACCGGCCTTATCGCCTTCACCGAACTCAATATTATGAATATCATCAGGCCCAAGAATAAAGCTGCTGGGCCGCAAAATTTGGAGGTCAGCCATGACCCTACTTCGCGTTGAGCATATGACCCATTACTTTGGTGGGTTACGAGCGGTCAACGATTACAATTTGGTCGTTGAACCCGGCCAAATTCGGGGCCTCATCGGCCCTAACGGCGCCGGCAAAAGCACCGTTTTTAATCTGATTACCGGCTTGTACACACCCACCGAAGGCACTATCCTCCTCGACGGCGAGGACATTGTCGGTCGCCCGCCTTATCAAATTGCCGATATGGGCTTGGGCCGCACTTTTCAAAATCTTCAGCTTTGGCGACATATGACGGTGCTGGAACACGTCAAGATGGCCCGTTATTCAAAAATTACCTACGGCCTGGTTGGTGCTTTCTTTGCCACACCGCGCCGCGTGCGTGAAGAAGCGGAAATAGAAGCCAAAGCCCACAGCCTGTTAGAACTGGTTGGTGTTGGACATCTGGCCGGGCAGAACGTCACCAATTTGCCCTATGGTGCGCTGCGCCGGGTTGAAATGGCCCGTGCCCTGGCGACCGAACCAAAAATACTGTTTCTCGATGAGCCGACCGCCGGCATGAACCCCGAAGAGTTGGTGCAGATGATGGAGATTATCCGCAAGGTTCACCGCGAACTCAATTTGGCTATCTTCCTTATCGAACACCGCATGAAGTTTGTGATGGAGCTGTGCGACATCGTGCAAACACTCGTCTTTGGTGAAGTCATCGCCGAAGGCCCGCCCGATTTCATTCAGAACGATCCGCAAGTGATCGAAGCCTACCTGGGTACGGAGGTTGAAACCTGATGCTGCTGTCGGTTAAAAATCTGCGCGTTTCTTACGATAAAATTAGAGCCTTACACGGCTTTGACTTTCATGTGGATGAGGGTGAGATCGTCTGCATCATCGGTGCCAACGGGGCCGGTAAAAGCACCACCTTGCGGGCTATTTCGCAGTTGGTGCCGGTAGAACAAGGCTCCGCTATCGAGTTTATGGGTGAAAGTATCTTCAAATATACGGCCGATAAAGTCGTCAGCCAGTTGGGAATTTCTCACGTACCCGAAGGCCGCCGCATTTTCGGCAACCTGACGGTGATGGAAAATTTAAAGCTGGCGACCTTCTCGCGTAAAGACCCCGATGGCATCGAGCGTGATATGGCCCGCGTCTTCGAAATCTTTCCCCGCCTCGATGAGCGCAAGCTGCAAAAAGCCGGCACGATGAGCGGGGGCGAACAGCAAATGCTGGCTGTGGGCCGCGCCTTTATGAGCGGCCGGCGCATCATGCTGCTGGATGAACCGTCTATGGGGCTGGCCCCGCTGCTGATGCAGGGGATGTTCGATGCCTTGAAACAGATCAACGCCGAAGGCACGGCCATTCTGTTGGTTGAGCAAAATGCCCGCATGGCCCTTAAATTTGCCCAGCGCGGTTATGTACTGGAAACCGGCAACCTGGTCTTGGAAGGGCAATCGAGCGATCTGATGGGCAACCCCGACGTGAAGAAAGCCTACCTGGGCGGCTAATTCCCTTACTGGTGGAGTACATCATCTATTGCCCGCTTTTTTGAACCACTGATACACTGAATTTTTATGAATTCACTGAAAAGATAAGCCTCCCGCAGTGAATTCAAGCGTATCAGTGGTTCAGTGGTTCATCCGTTATGTACCGGATTTGGTCAAACGGACAGGGTGGTCAGTTGGGAGCGTACCGTCCCAGGTATAGTTGGGCATGATACCCTTTCTTGTTGGCGCAAGCACCTTCGGCTGGAGTGACCCCCTATTCCCATCGGCGCAAGCACTTTCCGCTGGAGTGA
>JAGRBY010000018.1 GCA_020433835.1 Anaerolineae bacterium
GTGCAGCAGCGTAAAATTGTGGATCATCTCCAGGCAAGCGGCCACCGGCAATGCATCGCGATGTTGGCCCGTCAATGCTTCAAAGACCAAAAGACATACGGTTGGCCGGAGTGCTTTACCCTTTTCAGAGGCAATCGGCTCAAAATTTTGGTCAACCCAACCAAAATGATATTCGATTACACCCCGAATAAATGGTGGGGTATCCGTAAGCGCATCCTGAATCGTCTGTTCAATATCGGGCAGGTATTGGGTGAGGATTTCTTTAATAGCAGCCAAGCGGTTCTCCTATGATTTTTTTAATATTGTCATAGAGTTGTGAAGAACGCAAGTTGACCCCTTGTGTCTATGAGCACAACAAAAAACGTGAAATGTCATGGCTGTACAACGACAGCCTTCACATTTCACGTTTCGAAAACAATAAAGTGAAAGCGCTAGACTTCCATCAATTCCTTTTCTTTGGCGGCAGCGGTATCATCCACTTTTTTGATGAATTCATCGGTTAATTTCTGTATCTCATCCCGGCCAACGTAAAAATCGTCTTCCGAAATCATCTTTTCTTTTTCAAAACTTTTCATATCTTCCAGGCCGCTGCGGCGTGTGTTTCTAATCGATATTCGAGCGTCTTCGGCTCGCTTTGACACCGATTTGGAAAGGTCGCGCCGGCGCTGTTCGGTAAGGCGAGGAATTTGTAAGCGAATAATCTTGCCGTCGTTGTTTGGGTTTAAACCCAAATCCGATTGCATAATCGCGCGTTCGATTTCTTTCATGGCACCCGGATCGTAGGGACGGATGCTAATCAATTGCGGTTCAGGTACGCTGATAAGTGCTAATTCTTGAAGTTGGGTGGGTGTTCCATAATATTCTACTAAAAGCTTTTCAACCAGCCCGGTCGAGGCACGACCGGTTCTCATTGAGGCTAAATCGTGTTTGAGCGCCTCAACAGCCTTGTCCATCGCTTTTTTTGACTCATTCAAAATATCATCTATCATCGTTTATTACCTCCTTTTTGATTCGCATCATCGATCTAGGAAACACTGCAATGTGTTTAGCAGCTTCATTGGGTTTTTATGCGGCTTTAATAGGTAATGAGTGTACCTGCGGTTTGACCCAAAATTGTATTTTTTAGGCTATCGGCCTGCCATAGATTTAGAACTACTATGGGCATCTCATTTTCCATACAGAGGGTTAAAGCCGTTCCGTCTAAAGCTCTCAAGCCCAAATTAAGGGCTTCAATGTAGCTGATAGTATCAAAACGTTTGGCATTGGGATCTTTCTTCGGATCAGAGTCGTAAACGCCATCTACTTTTGTTGCTTTGACCAACAACTCGGCGTCAATCTCCATAGCGCGAAGGGCAGCAGCAGTATCGGTGGTGAAGTAAGGGTTGCCGGTACCGGCCCCTAAAATCACCACGCGGCCTTTTTCAAGATGGCGAATGGCCCGGCCCCGAATGTAGGGTTCGGCCACAGCACGCATCTCTATTGCGGTTTGCACGCGGGGATCGATACCGATTCTTTTCAGGGCATCGGCAAGCGCCAGCGCATTCATTACAGTGCCAAGCATCCCCATATGGTCTGCGGTAGTTCTATCCATACCGTGGTCCAAACCCGCTTTACCACGCCACAAATTTCCAGCTCCGATGACGATTGCGATCTCTACACCTAAATCATAAATCGATTTGACGGTTTTAGCCAGGTCTTCAGCAGAGTGAACATCAATTCCAAACTTGCCTTCCCCAGCCATAGCTTCTCCGCTGAGTTTCAGCAAAATACGGTTGTACTTTGGCAACGCCATAAACTTCTCCAAATTGTATAACAGGTTTTATACAGAGTTAAAAAAAGCCGGAACAGGTGAATTGTTCCGGCTTTTTTTATTGACTATTCGACACCAAGTTCAAACCTGGCAAAATGTCGTATCTGTATATCTGATCCAAGCGACTTACTGGTTTGTCCAACCAATTTAGCAATCGTTACATCGTTATCTTTAACAAAAGGTTGGTTAACAAGGGTAATTTCACTAAGCCATTTTTTCAGTTTGCCCTCTACAATACGTTCTTTAATATTTTCGGGCTTTTTGTCTTCGGCAATCTGGGCCAGGTAGATAGCTTTTTCGGATTCAACGGCTTCGGCGGGAACACCGCTTTCGTCTAAATAACGAGGTGATGCAGCCGCAATATGCAAAGCCAGATCATGCACAAGCTCAACAAATGTACTGTTATCTGGAGAGCCACCACTCACTTCAACCAGTACACCAACACGACCACCAATATGAATATAGCTATCCACAATACCATCGCTCTGTAGATCAAAACGGACAGCGTTGCGAATAATGGTATTTTCACCGAGTTTAGCGATGATTTCGGTTAACTGCTCTGACACTGTATTCGCTGAATTGTCGATATAGGGAGCAGCCAACAATGCCTCAACAGTGTTGAGGTTGGGTTGAGCAAATAATTGGCGCACCAAACTATCAACAAAATTTTGGAAATCTTCGGTTCGGGCCACAAAGTCGGTTTCGCAGTTTACCTCAACCATAACCCCAACTTTGCCATCATCGCTCACCTGAGCGCTTACTAAACCTTCGTTGGCTTCACGGCTAGCTTTTTTCGAAGCAGCAGCCAAGCCTTTTTTCCGCAGCATCTCGACAGCTTCATCAATGTTGCCATCGGTTTCTTGCAAAACTTTTTTACAATCTAAAATACCGGCTCCGGTAATTTCCCTAAGGTGTTTAATATCTGCAGTTGTAACTGACACGATTCCTCCAAATTTATCACGTCACAGAATTATTTATTCTATTCGGGATTTATGCTTTTTCTGTCGCTTCTTCGACCACTTCTTGCGAACTATCTTCCTCAGAGTCGGCTTCTACTGAAGGCTCGGCAGCGTCATCGCTATCGTCAGTCGCTTCATCCAATACTGCCTCAATGGGCTCATCATTGTCATCGTCATCTTCGTCAACAAAGATATCAATGTCAACATCGACATCATCATCGGCTTGTTCTGCCTGAATTTTAGCCAGTGTGCTGGGGCCGAGGTAACGCTCCATAACTTCTTCTTCCTCTAAACCGGCCACTTCATCTTCTTCAGCACGTACACTACTTAAAATAGCTTGACCTTCTAAAGCGGCACTGGCAATTGTAGAATTCATCAGTTTCAGCGCACGGATGGCGTCATCATTGCTGGGGATAATATAATCAATAGGATCAGGATCACAGTTGGTATCAACCATCGCAATAATGGGAATACCCAGAATATTGGCTTCTTTGACGGCAATGGCATCGCGCCGAACATCAACAACAAAAAGTAAGTTGGGCAAACGGCGCATTTCTTTTAAGCCGCCCAACCGGTGATTGAGCCGGGCAATTTCGCGCTCACGCATAAGCGCTTCTTTTTTGGTTAAACGCGCAAATTCACCGCGAGACTGCTGGCGTTCAATTTCCAACATATAATCTATCCGCTGGCGAATGGTGCGCCAGTTAGTAAGCGTACCACCCAACCAACGTTGGTTAACATAGGGCATTCCGCAGCGACTGGATTCTTGTGCGATACTTTCCTGGGCTTGCTTTTTGGTACCAACAAACAAAACCACTCCACCTGACGAAACGGTGTTTTTGACCAATTCGTAAGCATCATCTAAGCGTTTTATGGTTTGTTGGAGATCGATAATATGAATCCCATTGCGTTCGGTGAAGATATAAGGCTTCATCTTGGGATTCCAGCGGCGGGTTCGGTGACCAAAGTGAACCCCCGCCTCTAGCAAAGACTTCATTGAAACAACTTGATCTAAAGACATTTATAATTTACCTCCGTTTTAATTAAGTTCCTCCGCCCCTGTTGACATTCGGGAACCTTTAAGGAGTGTCAGGAACAGCTTATGGGGCTTTCCCAATGCTGTTCTTCTTACTCAAAAAAGGCACGGCCCGTTTGTATTGTAAAAGAGCGTGTGAGATTGAGTAAAACTACAAGCGGACAGTATAACAGATCTGAACAAAATAAGCAAGGGCCCAAAAAAATACATCATCTCAATTCGTAAAACTATCTAAGGAGAAAGCAGAAGAACTATAGCCAATTTCTTTGCTTGTCATAACACAAAGATATAGGGGGCAAAAAAAAAGAAGTTTGGCAAACATTATTTTCGTGTGTATAATGACATGGTACATACGGTTAGAGACAAAAAAAAGCCACAAGGATAAGGGAGTGCTCTAACGGGTATGAGCATAGCTGACGAAATTAAAGATAAACTTGATATTGTCGATTTTGTCTCAAATACCGTTAGTCTAAAAAAAACAGGAAAAAACTATACCGGTTTTTGTCCCTTCCATCAAAATACAAAGACTCCATCGTTTGTTGTTTTTCCCGATACTCAAACATGGCGTTGCTTTGGTGCTTGCGCTGACGGCGGTGACATTTTTAGCTTTGTTATGAAGCAAGAGGGCTATGAATTCAAAGAAGCTCTCCAAGCACTAGCCCAACAAGCCGGCATTTCCCTTACAACAGTGGGGGCAAATGATGATGATCAAGATAAGCACCGCCAGAAACTACTTGAACTAACCGCTGCCGCTGCAGTGTATTACCATCATCTATTGACAAACTCGCCTGCCGGCGCATTCGCAAGAAATTATCTGGCCCAGCGTGAATTTACGGCGGAAACAATTGCCACCTTCCAACTTGGTTTTGCGCTCAACGAATGGGATGGACTAAAAAATCATTTTGTACAAAGAGGATATAGTCCAGATGAACTGCTGGCCACGGGTTTAATTGTTGAAAGAGATGACGGCTCGCCCGGTTATGACCGGTTTCGAGACCGATTAATGATCCCCATTCGAGACTCGCAAGGACGGGTTATTGGATTTGGGGCACGCGCTTTGCAAGCTGATCAGGTTCCGAAATATCTCAACTCACCTCAAACTGTCTTATTTGATAAAAGTAATACCTTATACGGATTAGACCTGGCTCGTAAACACATTCGAGATGCCGATCAGGCAGTTGTGGTTGAGGGCTACATGGATGTTATCCAGGCCTATCAACGCAGCGCAAGAAATGTTGTTGCTCAAATGGGCACGGCTCTTACTGAGCAGCAGCTAAAAATATTAAAGCGTACGACCAGCAATTTTGTTTTGGCTCTCGATGCCGATACGGCCGGTAACGCGGCTACTTTACGGGGTCTCAATCTAGCCCGCGAAACTTTAGATCGGGAAAACGTGCCCGTTCCAACAGCCTGGGGTCTTATCCGCTATGAGGAACGTTTGAATGCGGATATCCGAATTGCATCGTTACCGCCGGGTCGAGACCCTGACGATATTCTACGGGAAGGGCTTGATGCCTGGCAAAAGGTTATCGATGGAGCCTTACCGGTTGTTGATTTCTATTTTCAAACGGTTACAGTCGATCTCGATTTAAGTAGTGCCAAAGGCAAGAGTATTGCCGTTCAAAAGTTAATACCGGTTCTGCGCGACCTTGGCAACAACGTTGAGCAAGAACATTATGTGCAAAAGTTAGCCCGTCTCATCCATATCGATGAGCGAACGTTGATGGCCGAACTGCGGAGCAGCCGCAAACCCGACAAAAAACGTCGGCAGTCGCCGCAGCCATCAACACCTGACTTATCAAAAATTCAAGAAAAGGTTGTATCTAAACCGGCCTTTCAACCAACTAGCACCAGTCTGGAAGCGTACTGTTTGAGTCTCATTTTGGCCCATCCGTTTGCATTCGCTATGTCGAGCGATACTTTAGAACAGCAACAGATTAAGGCCTTGAATACTAATGATTTTAGACGAGGCGATTACAAAGAAATCTTCAAATCATTGCAACTGTGGACGGCAGCCGAAACACCACGTATCGAAACACTGACCGAAATGGTGGGCGAAACGTTAGAAGGCCAATTGGCCAATCTAGCTGCTTTATGGCATCGCCAGCCCCCGGCACCGGCTGAAACCGCTTTTCGAGACCTGAGCATTGCTATTTTACGACTTCGGCTGCAAAATGTAATTCAAGAGGTAGAAGAATTGCAGTTTCTACTGCGTGAGGCCGAAGACAACAAACAACCGGAAGAAGCGCGTCGTTACCGAGAAATGATTGCAGCGTGCAGCGAGCATAAACATCGACTGCACAACGTGAGCGATGCTCTCTCACTCACCGGTAAGCGTCGGGCTGAGGCTAAAGCATCCATGTGATATATTTGTTCGCACATAAAAAACCTTTGTCTATCCGAAAAAGCGATGCGTTTTACAAGCACATCAAAATGTTACAATAATAAGAACTAACTCTGAACTATTTGACTAATTTTGTAGATAGAGTAAAACAAACACATCCATAGTTAAAGTTGATTATAGTGATTAGACCCGTGGAGATCGTTAGTGGCACCAAGCAAGCGAACTTCTAATAAGAAAAAAGCTCAAAAGAATACGAATAAAGTTCAAACAAATGGGAAAGCAACAGAAGGGCTAACGCAAGAAGAGGCTCTGGAAATTCTGTTGGAAAAAGGGAAAAAACAAAAAACCCTTACCCAAAATGATATTTTAAACATCTTGCCTGATGGTGGGTTAGATATTGAAGCTACCGATGCTATCATTCAACAGCTCGTTGATAACGGTATAGAAGTTTTAGAAGAACCGGATGCCGATACCGAAGCGCTGGCTGATGTTGATGAGCCTGATGATGCCCAGCTCAAAGAGGTTGAAGAAGAACTTGACGATGAAGAGTTTTCGTCAGCCGGGGTGTTAGAAATAAGCTCGGTAGAATTAACCAATGACCCCGTTCGCATGTATTTGCGCGAAATTGGACAGGTTAATCTCCTTACAGCAGCGGATGAAGTATCGCTGGCTAAGCGAATTCAACGCGGTATGGACGCTCGCGACAAGCTTGAAATCGAAGAAAACCTTAGCGATGACGAACTGGCGGAACTCAAAAAACAAGATATCGACGGCAGAATTGCTAAGCGCTGTCTGGCCGAAGCCAACCTGCGCTTGGTTGTCAGCGTAGCCAAACGGTACATTGGTCGCGGCATGAATTTCCTCGATTTAATTCAAGAAGGCAATATCGGGTTGCTCAGAGCCGTAGAAAAGTTTGATCACCATCGTGGCTACAAATTCTCCACCTACGCTACGTGGTGGATCCGCCAGGCCATTAGCCGGGCCATCGCCGACCAGGCTCGCACAATTCGTATCCCGGTGCATATGGTTGAAACCATCAATAAACTGGCCCGCGTTCAACGTCGTCTTCTACAAGAGTTAGGCCGAGACCCCGGCGCAAAAGAGATCGCGTTAGAGATGGATATGCTAAGCGAGGAAGATCTTGACGCCATTCAGTTGTCTGAAAGGAATAAGACTCCGCTTGATCCGGCCATAGAACGCCGCTGGCGGCGCTGTGCAACGAAAGTTCGCCGAATAATGCGTATCGCTCAAGAGCCTATGTCGCTTGAGACACCGATTGGTACGGAAGAAAACAGTTATCTGGGCGACTTTATTGAAGACGAAACCGTCACCGGCCCGGTCGATGCCGCCTCAAAGCAACTTCTCAAAGAGCAACTGCATGAAATTCTCTCGCAACTGAGCGATCGGGAACGCAAAGTGCTGGAAATGCGCTTCGGCCTAAATGACGGTCAAGGCCGCACTTTAGAAGAAGTAGGCAGCGAATTTGGCGTCACCCGCGAACGTATTCGCCAAATCGAAGCCAAAGCCTTGCGTAAACTGCGCCATCCCATCCGCAGCCGTAAATTGAGAGATTATCTCGGCTAATTTGACGAAAGCTTCAAAGCGACTATAATTGAATTTTGTTAACTGCATTGTAAATAATCCTCGGTAGCTCAACGGCAGAGCGGGCGGCTGTTAACCGCTAGGTTGTAAGTTCGAATCTTACCCGAGGAGCACAACCGTCGGTTTTTTTGAGACCGGCGGTTTTTTATTGGAACAGACATTTGGACTGATCACAGTTTATGCTACAATAAGGTCATAATCCATCAAGAACAGGGAGATGTGCTTAGATGAACAGAGAAGATACACTGGAATGGATCGACCTTATCCTCGGCTCGCTGGATAACTCGGAAATGATGGCGATTATCAACGAGAGTCAGGGGCAGTTTGGCGGTGAGTTTTTTGAAACGATTGACAGTGAGATGGAGCGTTACAAAGCCGAGAACGACCCTCAAACGGCTAACCGCCTCAACAAAATTGCCAGAGCAATTGCCAGCGTTAAACAAAATCGAACTGAAAATTTGTAAGTGAATGTTAACATTTAAAGGGACATATCCCCGACCCAAACTCCATACATTACAGGACAATCCATGGCAACACCTCCTCCCGAAAATATCCTCTTAGATGGTACGCTGCTGGGACAATTAAGAGACGATGTTAAAGATATTTTCAACGTTGAGAATATTGAAACACCGCGGCAGGCAGCCCGGGGCACAATTATCTTCATTGGCTCTCTGCTTATGCAAGATAGTGAAGCTGCTTACGACGAGATTGCCAAACGGTGGCGAAAACGTGATTACACGCCTATGCTGCGCCATTATAAAGGCAAAATTGGCCTTATTGCTCAACTGGGCGTTGTGGTGGTCAAACCCAGCAACCCTTGGATTAATTTAGGACTGGCAATTGCTACAATTTTGTCGGTACTTTTTACCGGCGCACTGTACGAATGCCAATGTGTGCCTCAAACGCTGGGCGAGTGGCTCACGGGCTTACCCATGATGTTAGCCATGATGGCTATTTTACTGGCGCATGAGTTTGGCCATTATTTTGCGGCAAAATACCATAAGGTGGCTGTTACGCTTCCTTATTTTATTCCTCTGCCTATTATTTCGCCGGTGGGGACACTGGGAGCATTTATCCAGCTTCGCTCTCCGTTCAAAACCAAGAAACAGCTGTTTGATATCGGAGTGGCCGGGCCTTTAGGAGGGTTGATCTTTGCCATTCCCCTTATTTTTTGGGGTGTGGCTAATTCTTCTGTAACCGAGATCCATCGCGACCCTAATGCTTCATCACTCTTAGAAGGGAATTCTTTTTTCTACTTAGGGGTAAAATATTTCCTTCATGGCCAACTGCTGCCTAATTTCGAGGCTTACAGCAATGTGCCGGTCATGCAAAAAGTGCTGCTCTTGATTGCCGGCATCATTCCAGACGGCGGCGGCACGGATATTTTTATCAACTCCGTGGCCTTTGCCGCCTGGTTTGGTTTATTTGTTACGGCGATGAACTTGCTGCCGGTGGGACAACTTGACGGGGGTCACGTCATTTACTGCCTCATTGGGGAAAAAGCACGTACATTGGGTTTAGTTCTCGTCGGGGCAATGATGTTGGCCGGTTTCTTATGGACCGGCTGGTTAATTTGGGCTTTTCTGGTTTTTCTGGTAATTGGGGTAGGGCATCCGCCACCCCTTAATGATCTTGTACCCCTCGATCCCGGCCGAAAAATTCTGGCTTATCTCATGATTATCATCTTTGTTATCATGTTTATGCCTAACCCGCTGCAACCCATGTAAATCGTTTATTCAGAGGGTTCTTTAGGAATACGGTAGACACAACTAGCGGCACCGTTAGCAATACAGGCTACCTCTTCAACTTTGTACATGTGGCCTGTAATCCAAGCCATGGCCTCCATCAGAACACCAACGGTAACGTAACAGCATGGCTTATCGTGATCGGGACGCCATTTGCAGGGACATTCCTCTACGATGAAATAATAGGCGTCTTCTTCATCCCGTACGATGGTCGGCTGGTTAACGCGATCAACGGCGGCCTTAGCCATACGTTCTAAAATTAATTTCATTCGGGTTTTTTCGGGCAAAGCCTTCAAGGCAATACCGGCCAAGCCTAAAATGGCCGGCTGATCTCTTAGGCCGAACTGAAAGGTGGCCCGCCCTATTCTCAGCAGCATCGCCCGCGCTCCCCGAGGGCCATAAAAATCTTCAACAGCTTGCTGGGCCGCCCCATATTGGGAAAATGTAGCATCCATATCCAAATTCTTAGCCGGATAATTATCGATATATTTGCCCAACCCTCCGGCATTGAGAACAGCTTTGGTACCGTTCTCACCCATTACATCTTCAATGGCTTCTAACAAAACCCGCAAAGCAGCATTTGGCATGGGACGCTCTTCTGGCATCGATTCACCTCGTATTGTTTTTACAGTATGATTATGGCAATTATACCATAACTATTGTTAACAAGGCTAGTCTTTTAACAATGGGATTTAATGCAGAGAAATTATCGGCTAAATGCAGCCGATCAGTAAAGAGATGGGTTACGGGAGAGGGTTAAAGAGATAGGATTAGCGGGTACGGCGACGCCACTCTTCCTTAAGTTCTAACGTGGATAGATCATCTTCGATATCAAGGAAATCTTGCAACAACCGGTAAAATTTTGCCGCCTCTTCCAGCATAGGGAAATGTTTCGACTCAGATAGGCCGATAGGGCGAATATTGCGCCAATTATTGCCGTTGAGGCTACGATGCGGCGTAGGATCGATCATATCATCTTTTTCGCCGTAGACCATAAGCAGCATCGAATCGGTTGATTGAGAAATAATATCTATGCGACTAGAGACATTGAGTTCGGTAACCGATTGAACACTGGTGCTAATAGCGCCATCGGCCGTTTTTTCAACTTCGCGCTGAACTTCTTTGTGGTTGATTTGCCGCCACCACAGCATTTTTGTCAACCCTGAGGGATTGGCTGTATCGATCAGTCTACGATTGATGCTGTCGGCTGTCATGGGTAAACTAACAGCCATAACCTTTTTAGCCCGATCGGGATGACGCACCGTATACTCAAGCGCAATACTCGCTCCGAGAGCGTGGCCAATAATGGGTGCTTCACGAATACCCATGTTGTCAACAAAGTTATTGATCAAGGCCACGTAATCAGACACCTCATACCGAGGTTTTGATTTATCAGAATCGCCAAATCCCCATAGATCAAGCGCATAAGTTCGGTATTTATCAGATATAGCTTCCATGGTGGGCATCCAATAGCGCCAAGAGCCGAGCCAGCCGTGCAAAAAAAGCACCGGCCTGCCCCGACCAAAGGCCTCATAATGAACTAACCCACCATCAATTACAACAGCGCTCATTTATTTTCTGATCTCAACCCGCTAAAAAATGACTCTCACGATTACAGTTTACTGTATTCGGCCAACACTTTATTGACCCGATCGCCTAACTCATCAGGCGCAAAAGGTTTTAGAAAATAACCGGCAGCACCAAGGTCCAAGCCGGTGTTAACCTCATTCTCTTGCCCTTTGGCCGAAAGAAAAACAATCGGAATATCTTTGGTTTTGTCGTTTGCCTTCAACGCCTGACATGCCTCAAAACCGGTCATCTTCGGCATCCGAACATCCATAAGGATCAAGTCAGGCGAAATTTCTATGGCCTTAGCCACTGCCTCTTCGCCATTAGATACATCAACCACCCTAAAACCGTTAAACTCCAGGGTGATAACAATAAGCTCTCGAATATCACGTTCGTCTTCGGCGACCAATATTAAAGGTTCGCTCATAATAATTGTCTACTGCTCCTGCAAAGCCGCGTTACTTTGTTGCCCTTCAACAGAGATAGGTACCGTAAAACTAAATGTTGAGCCGACATCAATTTCGCTCTCGACCCAAATTTGCCCGCCCAGCATTTCTACAAACGATTTGGTGATCGATAAACCCAAACCTGTGCCGTCAACCACTTGAACCTCGGTGCGTTCCGAGCGGAAGAAACGCTCGAACAAATATTGTTGATCTTGTTCTACAATCCCGATACCGTCATCCACAACATCTATCTGGACAAACTGATCCACTATTTTTGCCTGTACTTCTATATTACCGGATTCTGGGGTGTATTGCCAAGCGTTGCCGATCAGATTCACAAGTATTTGAGTCAGTCTGGCTCTGTCGGCATAGACGGGCGGTAGGGCATTGGGCAAGTTCAAATATAGATTCATGACTTTCTGCACCATTTGGCCTTCAAAAGAAATCGCTACCTCATTGACAACTTCAACTAGGTTGATAACCTCAAACTCCAGTTTAACGCGTCCGGTTTCGATGCGCGAGATTTCCAGAATATCGTTAACCAATTCCGTGAGACGATTTGTATTCGACTGAATAACCTGAACAAATCGTGTCTGCATGGGATTGAGTTCGCCAATTTTAGCATTACCTGATAGCAGCAAATCAGCATAACCTTTGATAGAGGTCATCGGCGTCCGTAGCTCGTGCGATACAGATGAGATAAACTCGTTCTTCAAGCGGTCGATTTCGGCCTCACGGCTAATATCGCGCAGCACGGCTACGGTGCTGGGTGGTTCGTGTTTACTGAGAGTCACCGGAGTTAACGTCGCTTTGATGACTTTTGGTCCTGACGATATTATAAATTCTACGGTCTGCTCCCCTTGCTCAATCTTTGCCAACGACTGGTTAAGTTGCTCATAGAGAAGCTGAATAAGTTCTGAGTTCTCATGCAAGTCAGAACTTTCTAAAATTTTACTCAACGCTTGATATTCTAGTGAAACGGTATTGATATTTAAAATTTCAACCGCTTTTGGGTTAGCCAATATAATTCGGCGTTGGGTATCCAGTACAAGTACGCCGTCTGCGACACTTTTGAGAATCGCTTCATTCTTGGTAGCTTCAGCAGCCTGCTGCTGGTACATAATGACCAAGCTTTTGGCTTGTTCCGTACTCAGGCGATACAGTTCCGCATTATTGATAGCTGTGGCAATTTGTGTAGCGGCTGTGGTGACCAATTTCAGATGGTCTTCAGTAAAGTAGCCCACCTCAGGATGATACAGCAACAGTGACCCTAACACATCATCTCCGGTTGTTAAAGGTACAACCAAAGCAGAACGACGATGCAGCGTTGTTGAGCCGGGTATCCAATCAGGCTCGTCAGACAGGTCAGAAATCAAACGCGGCTGACGGCTTTCCATCACTTTACCGGCCAAACCAACCCCGATTTTATATTTGGTCAGGCTCCCCTCAGGCGGCAGCGCTTTATCACGTCCAATCGCCGCGCGATGGATTAAATAGCCTGTTTTCAAATCTTGTAAAAGTACAGTACCCTGCGAGATACCTATCGCGCCATTGAGCAGATTAAGCGCGTGATGCAGAACCTCTTCCAGATTAAAACTACTGGCCAATTGCCGCCCCAACTCATACAGCACGCCCATTCGATCACGTTCGTCAGTAAGCTCTTTTAGGATTTGAGCCAACTCCTCGGTGCGCTGCTGAACGCGTAATTCTAAGCCTTCCGTCAAATTATTAAGCCTTTGTACCAACTGCGCATTACGGATGGCTACTGCGGCCTGGTTAGCCACAAAGGACAGTGTTTTAATGGCGCGTTCACTGAATGTATTTGGCTGCGACATGCCCACAAAAATAGCGCCGATACTATGGTTTTGCACCTGAATAGGAATACCTAACAGTGTTCGCAATTCTAGCTGCATTACGATTTTGTCGATCGACGAGATTTCGGACGTTTCATGGGACTCTTCACCATTTTTGGCCCAGATCGATTTTTGCACAGCTGTGTTAGACAAAATAGGCTGATGAGAGCGAATAATATGCTCTGTTAAAGCTGTCCACAAAGCGGCTCGATGGTTGAGATTATTGGGCTTCATATGAACTATCTGCTCAAAACCAAATTGCTCCACCAATTTCATGGTAGTGGCCGTTCCCTCAAAAATGTACTGCTCGGCTTGCTCATCCCAAAATAAAATAACGCCAACTTCGGCTTCAAGTAAACCAAGGGCCTTGATGATAACGGTACGCATAACCTGCCGAACTTCCAGCATACCGCTAATGCCGACGCCCAAATTATAAAGGCTCTGCATCTCAACGGCCCGGGTTCGAGTATCGGCCAAAAGGCGGGCGCTGTCGATAGCCACAGCGGCTAAATCGGCCAAGGTCGTGACCAAATCGAGCATCGAGCGGCTGCGGATAATCGTCTCGATAGCTAAAACGCCGATGACGCCGTCCTCTGTTTTGAGAGGAACGTAGGTCACATCGTCCGGAAAAGGCAAGCCAAAGCGGGGTGCAATTTTATCTTGGCGTTTGTCGCCACCCACAACAAAAACCTCACCCGAGCGAATGACCGAGGCAAAGGGTTCGGAATTTATGGAGGTATTGCTCCGGTTGAACTCTTCCACCAAAAAGTCGGGGATGTTTTGGGTATTGGCAATTTTTACGGTGCCGCTACTCTGTTCGATCATCCAGATAGAGCCATTGCTGTGCCCCACCAAATCGAATACCGCATCTAAGACCAGGTTCAACACCTGATCTAATTCAAGGGCCTGGTTAAGCGAGCCAGCAACCTCGGTTAGAGCCTCAAGTTGGCGCACCTGCTGTTTGGCATCCTCAAACAGCTGTGCGTTTTGCAATGCAATTGCCACCTGGTTTGCAAAAGCTAAGACAACCCCGGCATCTTCTTCTGTAAAAAAATTAACATTGTGGCTGGCAACCGTCATCAAACCCAAAATGTTCGTTCCGTAGGTTAGAGGAACGCCCAGCCAACTCCGAACCCTATCATAAGGCGGTGCCGAAAATATAGCCTTATATTCAACCGGAGCATCTTTAACAATAAGCGCCTCTTGGGTTTCTATAACCTTTCGGCTTGGATTATTGCCGGTCATCGAAAAAGAAAGTCCGATAATTTGGCGGCTGTACTCTTCCCAACCCTGGCCACCAATAATAACCAAATGGCTGTCTTGCAGCAGTTCCACCGTCGAACGGTCATAATCAACCACTTTTCGCAGCCCTTGTAAAACTAACTGCAATAACTGGTCGATTTCAAGATGGGAGCTAATAACCTCTGATACACCGCGCAGGGTATCGGCCAGTTGACGACGCTCTTGTTCCAGTTTGAAAAGTTGGGCATTCTCAATAGCCGAGGCCGCATGATTAGCAAATGCTTCCAAAGCATTGATCGAGGTCAAACTGGGGCGCTCATCCGTAACCGGATTCTGAACGGTTAATAAGCCGATAATATTATCGTTAACACCCATTAGGGGAATAAACAGCAGATCACCCGGCTGCCACAGTTCTCGTTTGGTGGCGTACAAATTAAGTCGAAGTGCCTCTGTTTGATTCTCCGGACGCATTAGCGGGCTGCTTTTCTCAATAAACGGAATATTTAACTGCTGCTGCCAGTTTACCATCTCAACAGCCGGGATAAAGTACGTATTTTTCCCCTGCCGAAACTCATCTTGCATCAGCCGGTGCAGATTAGCCAGAGGACGCGTTTGATCTGGCTGTTGCAGTTGATGCAATTGAGCCACCGGAATACCCATACTCACTTCGTGATAAAGCTGGGGCGGATCAGGGCGGATCAAACTTATTAAAACCACATCGTAACCGACCGAGTCGGCAATGGCAAAGGCAATATCTTCCAAGACATCGGTAAGAGGTCGGTTGGTTCTAAAAGCCGTGCTTATTTCTGCCAACCGCGAAAGCTGATCGGCGCGACGGCTGGCCTGCTCTCGCTCTAACCGCTGCTCCTGATAGGCTTCGGCGTTGCCGATAGCCACAGCAGCGTGGTTAGCTAAGGCTTCCAGGTAGCGAAGTTGGTTATTGTTAAAAAAGTTTACCTGAAGGCTTTCTAAATTAATGATGCCCACCAGTTCGCCGCCATACCGGATGGGAACCACAACCTTAGCACGAACATTATTGGCTAATGGAACATAATCTTCATCACGCGTAACATCAGCCACCAAAATTGATGTCCCGCTGCGAATAGCACGCCCTACAATACCGATTTGCGCGGAAATTACCTGCCGAAAATTGCCGTTACTGGAATGTCTATCGTAAATTTCATTTTGCTCACTGTAGGGTATCAATTGGGCAGTAGAGGCATGATAGAAGTAAACGTTGCCAAAATCGGCTTGTGTAACCCGTAGAGCCTCTTCTAGCACCGTCCCTAAAATCTTGTTCACATCAAGCGTTCTATTTAGTTCGCTGCTGACGCGCTGCAAGCCGGCTAACTCATTAATCCTAACCTGTAGCTGCTGGTTGGTTACGGTAAACAAATGGGTGTTTTCTAAGGCTGTTGTAATTTGGCTGGCGATTAATTCTAAAATTGTAACATCTTTTTCACTAAAGACGCCGGGTTCATTCGAGGTTAACTCCAGCGTGCCAAGCAGTTTGGTCTCGGCCTTAAGAGGTACCCCCAAAAAAGCCCGAAAAGACAATGTTTCTCGATTTATTTCCGGCTGGTTGGGATCATCCTGCTGCATATCGTCAATGTGCAAAGGGGTTTGCGTTTCGGCGATCCAGCCCGTTGTCTCTTCGCCAAAATGATAGACACGTTCTTGCGAGTCGTGCGCCTTGTCCGATAAACGAAGCAGCAAGGTTAAAGTTTTCGCTTCTTCATCAAGCAAATAAACCTCAGCGACGTCAAAGGGCAAAAGTTTTTTAAGATGAGGTTGATCGAGAATGGATTGACAGGCAGAACGCATATCATGAATAGCAGTTTGAGGTTCTACATATAAGGTAACGTCTAAAGGTTCGTCGGCTTGTGGTTCGGCCGATGGTTCTTCGGAGGAATAAGCATTTTGTTGAATTAAATCGAGACTATTAAAAGATACGCTGCTCAATTTTTGTCTACTCTTGCTATGCAGAATAGCCGTTTGGCGGAGTCGACACATTGCATGGGTGCAATTTGGCAATACTCCATTGTTTTTGTCATCATTGCCAGTTAAGGCAACAGCGAAAAAGGAATAACGACGGCTATTTTTAATGATTTCTAAGAAAATTAACCCTAGAAATAAGATAACCGTATAAAGAATATTTGTAAATAGCAACATGTGCTCACTGCTGAGAGACGATTGTGCTATTGTGATTTCACATGTTGCAGTTATGGCAAGTAACATACCCAACCACAAACCAAATGAAACCTTATTTTTAGGGGGAATACTTTCTTTAAACATCCTCAACAAGGCAACCTTTGTTGCTAAAAAATTACGCTATTTTTATTTGATAAGGTTCAAAAAAGCCGATATTAACCCACAACAACTGACTGACTCAAGAGAAATTTACATATTAAGCGCAGCCTCGTCCTCGACGTCTATTTTCGGCTGCATCTTCCGTAATCTGCAAAATATCGGCAAATGGCCCATCTTCACTGGATACAACGCCGACCACCAATTTCATAAAGTCCGACTCGCGGGTTTCGCCATCGATATCTTGGTAAACAAGCTTGCCAAGTTCTCGCGAACGAAAATCATAAAAAACCTGAACTTCTTCATTAAAGCGTTGCATGATAGATTTACAAATTTTAGAACTCACCTCGGGCGAGGTAATAATAATAAAATCGTTATCAGAAGCTTGGCCGATAAAATCGTTTATGGTGCCCTGTGTCTCAACGGCTTCCCGCATGAGGTCGGCCAAAAAAACCAATACTTCGTTAACGTGAATGGGGCCGAGGGCTTCTTTAAATGCATTGCCATTTCGAATACCAAAATAAAGCAGTTCCCAGGGCGTGGTTGAGTCTTTCACCTGCTTTAACTGCTCTTCGATCAGCTTGCCAGCCGGTAAGTTGGTTACCGGATGGGTTAAAGCCTCACGCTTCGAGCGCCGGATGGCTCCTTCAACTCTCAGCTTGAGTTCTTCAATGTCAAAGGGTTTGGTGATGTAATCATCAGCACCTAATTCCAAACCGGCAATTTTATCGCTACGCTCATCCTTTTGGGTTAAAAAGATGATGGGTACATAGCTGGTACGGGTATTGCTTCGCAAACTTCGACAGATTTCATAACCGTCGATATCCGGAAGTTGAATATCAAGCACAACAACATTCGGCAGTTTTCGACGGCAGATCTCAAGCGCTTCGCTGCCGCGATTAGCAACCAGCACTTCATAGCCCTGCGAGTCGAAATAGATACGTAACATTTTAGAAATATCAATATCATCTTCTACAACCAAGATGCGGCCGTTACCCATGATTAACCTCGCTTCTCGCTGTTACTATCTTTATGATAGCTCATGTTTAGGAATTAACCCAGTTGCGTGAGTTTGTTTTTGATGTGCTCTTTGTCGAATTTGATGAATACTTTCATCAGTAATTGCGTGTTCAAAACTGCGGAAACCACTAACGGTAAAGCCATGTCGGGCGGCCATATGGGCCATATTTTCCACTTGTGCCAATGAGATGGCTTTGCCTAACGTATAACTTTGATAATGCCCCTCTAAGGCTAACGTTATAGTTTCAGCCATACAGGCAAACGCCATGCGTGGCGGAAAACCAAAATCAAAATTAAAATCAACCTGGCCGGGAACACGCACCATACCGCCTTCTATCACCAAAACGTCATCCCGCTTCTCAACCACTTGTCTCGATACATCGCGTGGGCGAGCCACATCACAAATGACTGAGCCACTTTTTAGATGATGAGGCTCTATAATCGTCTCGATAGCATTGGTGACGGTTAAAATCATATCCGCCTGGCGCAAATCTTCCATATTCGTACTGATACGAACCTGGCCTTGGCCTTGCTGATGCACAAGGGACTTAATCTCTTTTAAGGCTGCAAGATTGCGGCCTACGAGGATGATTTCAGCCACATGCGTACTTAGCAATTGGGCACAGACCTTACCAATAGACCCAGTGGCCCCTACAACCGCCGCCGTAGCCTGTGCCGGATTGATGCTCATCTGTCGAGCTGCTTCTAGCGTGCCCTCTACAGCCGTAGCAATTGTGTAACTATCGCCCGTGGTGACCGGAATATCTAAGTGTTTAGCAATGGTTAAACCACCATCACCCACCACAGAGGTAAACCCCCCTAACCCCAAAATTTTAGCACCCAAACGCTGGGCTAATTTGCCGGTAGCAATAATTTTTTTATATACGGTCTCCGGCGGCAAAGACAGCATTTGGGCCGGCGTTAGTGGGCAGGCAATAAACCAGCCTTCAATCTCTTTCCCCGTTGCAAGTGATCGAATCCCTGTAATATGTGAAATGTAGACAGGTGGAAAATATCGCGAAAAAAAGTTTATAGCTGACTCGGGTAGAATCTTTCCAAGGAGCGGATATTTACGTTGCACATCGCGCTTTGGATCAACAGGATGAATAATAAAAGCAAAATTATCCATAAAGCAAGGATGCCTCTGGTGCAGATTTGTTAGGTTTTTCTAATTGGTCGACTCAACAATTTTTTCTGTTGACATCGAGTCGTTGTTCATGAACAGTTCATGGTGATACTGAGGAATATGTTTTTGGTCAGGATAATTATGATGGTCGCTATCTTCAAAACGTACGTTTTCTGTAATTATAGTCCGTTCTTGCTTGGCGAACAACACCACATCTGACTCAATGCTGCGAGCTGGGTATATAATATGTCCGGAACCAATTCGGCAGTTGTGGCCAACACATCCCCCCAACACCGGCAGTTCCACGTTGCGATATTCTCCCTGATGGAAAACTTTTATGGGTTTAGCCAACAAATTGAAATCGGTAAAAGTATTACCGGCTCCAATAAATGTATCACGGCCAACAATGCAAGCTTGCAAACATGTATTTTGAGCCACCATGGAATTTTCCATTAAGGTTGTCAAAAACAGGGCGGCTCGGAAAGGAATATAGCAGCCATCACCCACCACGCTCACCATAAGTTGAGCACCTTGCATAATGTTGACGTTATTCCCAATTAAGCTGGCGTTGATAACACAGCCGGGGCCGATAGTAACATTATCCCCAATAATTGTAGGGCCTTGAATAATAGCAGCGGGATCGATCTGCGTATTTCGGCCTACAATCACCAAAGCCGATGATGATAAAAACTGTTTGCGCTCTAACAGAGAACGCCACAACACTTTAAGCATCACCGACAGGTTATCGAGCGATTTTTCAATACGCGCCCCGTAGGCAAACATTCCAAACGGGCAGTTGGCGATAAAAATATGAACCCAGTTATCAATCGACAAAAAAGCACGCAGCGGAACTTCAAAAAGAAGCTCTTTACGTTCGTTCGACATATAGGTTGGAACGCGATAATATCCAATTTCGGTCGACATCGTATCAATAACAATGGGCTTCGGCACAACATCGCCAATTGTAGTACCATCGGGGTAGTAAAATAAGTCGGCTACATAGACATCGCCTTGCAGATGTATATTAGCCGATAGAGGCAAAGCGTGGGTAACTATAGCCTTATCGTTTTGCGAAAAAGCAATTTGGGCTGCCTCACCCGAGTCTCGGGCACGCGAAAGAAACTCTTTGAAGAGAGTCTCATCAAAGAAAAGATTATCTCGGTAAACAACAACTTCATCAGATACAATTTCAGGCGGGAGAAAAGATGCGCTTCTAAGAGAACTACATTCAACTTCTTCATGGCAATAGGGGCTGAGTATATCCCGTTGATACAGCCACAAAGGCTTATTCATAATGCGTAGATCGCGCGCAAACTCATTAAATGGGCTAATGAGCGTCTGGTCCCGAATAATAATCTTTTTCATATGTTAGAGTTCAGCTATCTGTCAACAGATTTTTAATAGAAAGCTTAACGGTGTAAACGGCACGCTGCCACAGTTTTATCCGTATGCCTCATCGTACCGTAGACAGACACCTTATTATTTAAGCACCATTAAGAGCCTCAAACTGATACATCAGAAACTCAACCAAATTTTCATTAAAAGATTGTGGTTCATCTAACATTGGAAAGTGTCCCGATCCGGACATCATCAATACACGTGATAAAGGCGCGTTATTGGTGATAACATTAGCCTGGGTTGGTGCGACGACATTATCACCCACACCATAAATACCCATCACTGGGGTAGTAATACCGGGCAGTTGCGGTCTGAGATCGGTTTTATGTAACGAACTAATACTGGAGAAGAATGCTTCAAGCGTAGTGCGTGAGAGATCGCGGGTAATCATTTTATACCAGGCATGCCAGTCATTAACGACATACGGGGAGAATACTCTAATCCCAAGCCGCAGTGCTTGAGGCATTTGCCACACCAGCGACGCAATCCAGGGTTTGCCTGCCAGTCGAAGAAAGATATTTAACGAATTCCCAACAATTGGAGAACCAACAACAATAACTCTTTTTACTCGATTAGGTTTTGCTAAGGCTAAAGAGATAGCCACAGTTCCACCCATCGAATGGCCTACAATAGGAGCGGCTTCAATACCGAGCCGATCCATAAATTGGTCAACTAAAGATACAAAATCACCGAGGTCATAGCGACTGCGAAATTTACCCGATTCGCCAAACCCCCAAAAATCTAACGCATAACATCGATATTGCCCTTTAAGGGCCTCCATCGTTTGTAACCAATACCCCCAAGACCCTAGCCATCCATGGAGAAGAATAACTGGCTGACCACGACCGTAGGCCTCATAATGTACAATTCCTTGATCGGTTACAATAGAACTCACGGATGGCCTCTACAAAGTGGCTTTATAACTACTTGATAAAAAGCCACTCTAAAGAATTAGCTTTGCGCTAGGCAAAGCTAATTAATCTTTCAAACGTTTTTAAGAGAACCGCCAAAGGCGTGATAAGCGGTATACATAAGAACTGACGTTAAATTGTTAAAGAAACTCAGCCTTTACTCTTCTTCAGTCTGCATATTTTCTAAAATCGAGTAAAGTAACTCCAGCAACACATTCTTAACGGTTTCTTTATCTCGAGCAACACATCCAAGTACTTTAACATCTCGGTCAATCTTAAGCGCAATACGTACATCTTCCGGTGACCAAGCATCGGGTAAATCTTGCTTATTTGCCGCGATAACATAGGGAGTGCTGGCATAGCTGGAGAAAACCTCTAAAATATGGCGGGCTTCTCTAAAAGTTTCGGGCCTGACACTGTCAACCAAAACAATAAAGCCCAACATTCCTTCAGACAATATTTCCCACATGAAATCAAAACGTCTTTGTCCCGGTGTACCAAAGAGATAAAGACCCAGATCATCATCTACTGTAATCCGGCCAAAGTCCATGGCCACGGTGGTGTCTTCTTTAACACGCTCTGCGTCGCTCGATATCTTTCGCTCGGTAGCAACAACATCAATTTCGCTGACGCTTTGAATAAATTCGGTTTTGCCGGCACTAAATGGCCCTGTGATCACCATTTTAACGGTTTGCATCGGATTGACATACCTCGATAAGAACTTTAAAGGGTGCTAAATGGATTTGTACAAGTCGTAGGTCGGTGTAAAACGAGCAATATTGCTTTTACAAATTACAAACGGGAAGTTACAACGCTAGATTCGCTTAATTCTATCGATAAGCTTGGTCACAACACTGCGTTTTTCAGCCGGAGACTGGGCAGCAATTTTCTTACCCCTACGTGAAACAGGTGGCTTGGCTCGCTGTTGTTGCAACCCCTCAGGCCGAGTCAACTCTACAATTCCAGCTTGAAGCATGCCGTATACAATTTTTCTAATCTGGAATTCATCCATGTTGTTGTTTTGGGCGATTTGCTTTACAGAGTTACGAGGATGAATGTGAGAGATAACACGCCAATCATCTTGGGTCAGCTTCACATCACGCAGTGGCTTATCTGTAATCTTGAGAGCGATAGTCGACAAATCGGGCAGTTCATCTTGCAACTGCTTTCCTTCTTGGATACGACGACTACCCTCAAGAATAACGTTGTCAAGGTTAAGGGGAACCGTTATCTTGTCTTTGGCCGGCAACACATCCTGGTCAAACAAAAACGTTCCGTCATTCCAAGTGAAAAGATCATAAACAATGTTAAGCATATAATCTTTCACACCTTGAACAATGTCAGATCTAGAGACCAGCCGGGCATCCATCAAATATTTGCCCATAACCCTATCTGAAGAACCGTTATACTGATTTTTGACAGTATTAACTTGCTCTTCAGTAAGTTTGCCCACTTTATACAACATTGCAGCTAAGTGACCTTCATCTGCATCGTTTGTTGCGTGAATTAGGCGACCATCCTTAAAATGCAACATTGCACTTTGGCTGGTTTGATCATTGAGGCTCAACTTTCCGGTTTTTCTGGCCATATTGACCAAATTCAGAAGTTGAGTTGTGCTGAAGTCTTGTAGCCTACCTTTTAATGCCATTACACCTTTTATTTACCTCAAATTATGGGGTAAAAGTGTTAAGTTTATTTTGAGGATAGCCTATTATACCTGTTCACTTGTATTAAGTCAACCTCGCTACGCAACAGCTTAACATGGTTTTTAAGTAAAAACGCTCCTTTTTTAGCATTAGCAATGCCCCGGAAGGCTATAAAAACAATACAATCCAATACAATTACTATTGAATATAACATGCGCGTTTTAAGAATCCAATAGCGATTATGTCCCAGCTATAACGGTTCAGAATACCTTACAACGTACTTTATAGCGTCTAAACTTGGCAACACCTTAAATTCTGCTATTATAGGAATATAAATTCAGTAAACGTAAAAACGTACTTGTTACTATGAGTATACCAACTGCTCCAACAGAACCGAATATTCACCCTGACTGGATAGATACCCCAGACAATCTGGCAAAACTGATAAAAATTTTATCCAATCAACCTTTGGTTGCCGTGGATACCGAAAGCGATAGCCTTTACAGCTATTTTGAAAAAGTCTGTCTCATTCAGTTTTCAATTCCTAACCAAGATTTTTTGGTTGATCCTCTGGCTGTAGATATTTCCGGCCTGGCCCCTTTTTTTGCCGATATGGCTATTCAAAAAATATTTCACGCTGCCGAATATGATTTTATGAGCCTTAAGCGTGATTATGGCTTTATTTTTTCTAACTTGTTCGACACTATGCTGGCTGCCAGAATTTTGGGCTGGTCCCACTACGGTTTAGGGTCACTTTTAAACAAACATTTCAACATTAAGCTAGACAAACGGTTTCAACGCTATAACTGGGGGCGTCGGCCTTTGAGCAAAAAGGCGTTAAACTACGCCTGCCTTGACACCCACTATCTCATTCCACTGCGTGAGCTACAGCTTAAGACATTACTGGAACAAAATCGTCTGCGCGAGGCCTCAGAATCTTTTGAGCGCATGACCCACGTACAACCCACCATAAAAACGTTCGATCCCGATGACTTCTGGCGGGTAAAACATTCGCGCGATTTAGAACCCCAACAGCAAGCCGTTCTCCGCGAGTTGTTTATTCTGCGCGATACCATTGCCCGCAAACTTGATCGCCCCCCCTTTAAAATCATGAACGACTCAACACTTATTGACTTGGCCAAAACGCAACCCTCAAGCCTAACCGATCTTCATCAAACAAAAGGCTTAAGTACAAAACTGATTGAACATGATGCTTATGCCCTCTTAGAGGCAATTAGTCAAGGCCAAACAACCTTGCCCCCTAAATATCCCGTCAATCACCACCAACGTCCTAGTGACAAAATTCTAAATCGCTATGAAACGTTACGTCAATGGCGCAATGATTTGGCGGCCAAGCGTGGGGTTGAACCGGATGTTATTATCAACAACCACGACCTTATGAGCATCGCCAAGAAAAATCCCCAAACCATGCGCACCCTGACTAAAATAGGGATTTTAGGCGACTGGCAGCGAGAAACCTACGGCCAACACCTCCTGCAGGTCTTAAACGAACACTCCTAAATCTACGCCCTTTTTAACAGGTGCAACAATTCAGTTAGGCTCTTGATTTCAAGAACGCCTGCCGGTGGCTCGGCGCGATTTTTTGTGTCGATGAGAACCGGAACCAACCCTGCCTCAAGCGCCCCGCGAATATCGGTGTCCAGATTATCGCCTACAAATAAAACCTCTTCAGGAGCAGGCTGGCCGGCCAGCGCCAGAGCGTGCTCAAACACCCGCCGATCGGGCTTGTGATAACCCGATTCTTCTGAAATGAGGGTAAAATCCACCCATTCAGCAAAACTATATTTTTCTATTTTTTGACGCTGTAGATGAATATAACCGTTGGTTAAAATTCCGGTGGTATACTTTTGCCGAAGCGCCTGCAGCACATCGTACGTATCATCGAAAGGAACAGCCTCTTGCAAAACCAGCTCCACCCAATAATCTAACATTGAGTCGGCTAAGCTCGGATCGTGCCCCAACGATCGAAGCGCGTTGGCGTAGGCATAACGGGCCGCCGTATCACCGTCGATGACCTGATCGACCATCATATACCACATATCGTAACTTTTGCCCCAATAACAATCAAAGAAGGCTTCAGATGTCAAGGGCGCAAGTTGATCGGCAAAGCGAGCAAAAAGTGCCTCGCAAATAGTCGCTAACTGCCAGGTGTGCTCAATGAGCGTACCGTCCATATCAAAAATAACGGTCGTAATGCGATCGTAAATTTCATGCTGTTCAGACAAAATCCAATTCTCCACGCAGTAGTGTTTGCAAAAGGGTGTTCTAACCGATGGGCCGATCTACATCCGACTCCGCTCTATCACGTTAAGAGGGCAGTTCAACCGGTCCCGCAATCGACAAAACATAGGTTTCATCGCTTAAATAGGTGCGGGCCACAGCCTGGATATCGGCTTTGGTGATAGCGTTGATAAGGGCGGGGTAGCGCGATACAAAATCATCGCCAAGCTGGTACAAATTCATTTGCAGCAGCATATTGGCTACCCCTTCATTGGTTTCCATCTGAAGAGGCAAAATTCCGGTTAGATACGATTTGGCATCGGCCAACTCTTGGTCGCTCACGGGTTCCTCGCGAAAACGGCGAATTTCCGTTAGAATAAGCGCGATGGCTTTTTCAACGTTAGCAGGATTGACTCCGGCATAGATACACCAGGGATCGGCTCCAATGCCGCCCATCAGCGACGTGCGGGCATAATAGGCCAACCCCTCGCGATCACGTACAACCTGACCAATACGCCCTCCCAGGCCTAAATGTCCTAAGATTGTGTCGCCAACATAAGCAGCGTAGAAATCGTCGTCGGTGCGTTTGGGGCCAATGTTGCCCAGCATCAAATCGGCTTGCGTTTTGTTAGCAATCACTTCAACGTGCCGTTTTGTTGTCTCCAACGGAAGGGGAGTGGGGACAGACATATCGGGTGGGCTATGGGCCGGCTGCCACTGCCCCAGCGTGGCTTCCATAGTCTGGTAGACCATGTCGGCCTCAACATCGCCCACCACCACAAAAATACCGTCTTGTGGGTGCAAGTTTTGGTAGAAAGCAACCACATCGGCCTGGGTGATAGTCGGTACACTCTCCAGCGTACCGTTGAAAGGCCGACCATAGGGGTGCTGTAACGTATAGAGTTGCTCTCGAAAATATTGCTGGGCCAGGCCACGCGTACTTTCCCGCATTTCACGCAGCCCGGTAATAAGCTGGCCGCGCACACGCTCGATCTCAACCTCCGGGAAGGTAGGGCCAGTTAGCCCTTCTTCGATCAGTTCAACCATCAAATTAAAATCTTCCGCCAGGCTTTTGCTGCTAACTGTAGTTAGGTGTCGCCCACAACTAAAATTCAGCATCGCCCCCACCGACTCCACTGTTTCGTTAATCTCAGCGAAATTTCGATGCGTTGTGCCGCGCCGCATAAGGCTGGTGGTAAACGAAGCCAAACCGGTTTTGTCGACCGGATCAAGATTGGCCCCACCCCGCAGCCGGCCTCGCACAACGACACTTTGGGCATGATGATTTTCTTTAACAATGAGGGTAATACCATTTGAGAGGGTATACGTTTGAAACGTTAAATCCACACGTTACTCCGATTAAGATCGACTCGTATTTTGATTATGGGGCGTTACGCCATACAATGATTGTTATCTTAAGTGGGTTCAAACCAGCCCACTGTTCTATTTGAAGTACGCAGATACTTACGGGCGGCCTGCCGGATATCTTCAGCCGTAACGGCAGCCAAATTATCGACCAAATTATCAAAACGACGCCAGTCACCTAACATTTCTAACCAGCCCAGCCAACGCGCCTGATTACTAACCCGTTCCATCGTATAAGCCAACTGAGCGCGTGTTTGTTTAAGAACTTTCTCCAGTTCAGCCGGCGAAACCAACTCGTCTTTCACCCGTTCGATTTCTTTGTCTATGGCCGCTTCAAACTCGGCCAGCGTATGACCGTGCCGTACAGTACCATCAAAATTAAAAGTGCCGGGATCGATGCTAGGATGGTACGATGCACCGGCATCGACCCCGATTTCGGTCTCTACCAGGGCCTTATAAAGACGCGCACTGCGATGGGTGGATGAACCGCCAAAACCTGCTCCTGAAAAGACGGACTCCAGCATAAGCAGGGTAAAAACATCGGCGTGCGAGCCTTCGCAGGCGTGGTAAACGGCCTGAAAATAGCCGGTTTGGCCGGGCTTGCGCATAAAGACTCGGCGCTCGCTTTGTTGGGTTGGCTCTCTAAGCGTGACCGGCGGCGGGGGTGGGCCAGCCGGTATGCTGCCAAACAGTTCTTCAATCCGGTCGCGCACGCGGTCAACCTCAATGTCGCCCACAATGACCAGTACGGCATTATGCGGCCCATAATACATTTTATAATGATTATAGAGATCATCACGGGTAATATTGTGCAAATCATCCTTCCAGCCGATAACCATGTTACCGTAAGGATGCACGTGAAAGGCTGTGGCTTTCACTTCTTCATTTAGCGCCCAACCCGGATTGTTTTCGTGACCTTCGCGCTCGGAGATGATAACGGTGCGTTCGCTGGTGACCTCATCGGGATCGAACAGAGAATTGGCCATGCGGTCACTTTCAATGCAAAGGCCAAGATCAAGCCGATCGGCGGGTAGGGTTTCAAAATAGGCGGTGTAATCCTGGCTGGTGAAGCCGTTCAGCACGCCGCCATTGCGATTGATTTCAAGCATAATGCGGCCTTTGGGGAAATTGGGGGTGCCCTTGAACATCATATGCTCAACCCAATGCGAAATGCCGGTTTTACCGATCTGCTCATTGCGACCACCAACGCGATACCAAACCCAATTGGTGACCACCGGAGCCGTATGCACCGGCTTTAGCAGAACGCGCAGCCCATTATCCAGTTTGTAATCGTTTACAAAATCTTCAGAAGCCAAGAGATCTCCTTAAGAACAATAAATTGAAGAACAGCGATTAATTAACTTCAGAATATCCAAGGCGAAATTTGGAGATAGGGAGATAAGGAGATTGATTTTACAAATCTCCCTATCTCCTGCCCGATCGCCAAGGTATTTGTTGCTCATCTCTTACTACGCTGCCTCAGCCAGAGCCGCTATTAAGGCGACATAGGCAACAACCGACTCTTCCATTTCAGCTAAACTGATTCGCTCTTGATTGGTGTGGGCTAAGGTTTCATCGCCCGGCCCAAAACCGACAGTCGGAATTCCGGCCGTCATTAAATGGCCGCCGTCGGTGGCAAAGCGCCAGATGTTGATACCATCATCGCGGCCCAAGACATCAACAAGCGCTTGATGCGCCGCCTGCACAAACCGGTCGTCTTTGGGCAACAGATAGGAGGGAAAAATGGCGGGAATGGGCTGCGTTACACCGGTATAGGTTGTAAAATCCTGGATTTTAACCACCACATTAACATTCTGCTCAAGGCCCTTAATAGAGTGGGCTAAATCCTCAATTTTGGCGACAATATCTTCCGGTTTTTCATGGGCCACATTACGCCAGTCGAGCGTAAGATAAACCTGGCCGGGAATGACGTTAGGGCTAATTTGATCGGTGCTGTACAGCGTGGGCGCAACAGATGAAGGACCAAGGGTGTCATCATAGGCCATCTTCAAGGTAGACAGTTGGGATAAAAACGCCGCTGCGGCATAATGGGGATTTTCGCCCAGATGCGGCGCGCTGGCGTGGGCCGAACGACCGTTGAACGTGACGCGTAGTTCAACCCGGCCTCGATGCCCACGGCGGAGCGTATTACTGCTCGGCTCGCCGCAGATGGCGGCCTGGGCGTTGAGGTGTGTTGCCAAATGCTGCGTCCCCAACCCGCCGATTTCTTCCATAACGGGTACGGTCATATAGATATCCCCCGGCGGAGTTATGTGCAACCGTTTGAATAGACTGGCAGCATAGATCATACAGGCGGTGGGGCCTTTCATATCTACAGAGGCGCGGCCCCACAGGTTACCATCGACAATTTGGCCGCTAAACGGGGGATAAGGCCACCCCTCTAAGGGTCCGGCATCGACATGATCCATATGGCCGTTAAGGAGGATGGTCGGGCCGTCGCCACCATTGATTTTGCCGATGATATTGCCAACTTGATCACGCCAAACTTTATCATAACCCAAATTTTCCATCTCAGTGGCGATGATGACCGCTACATCGCCTTCCTGGCCGGGCAAGCTGGGGGTAGCCACAATGTGCTGGGTAAAATCGATGAGAGGAGGTTGATATTCATGGGCAGTTGAACGAACATTTTCAAGCGGTAAATTCATGATGAAGATCATCCTCTCCGTTAGGTAGATAAAAAAGCAGTGTTACCGGAGGCAACACTGCTCTAAAAGACTGAGGGGTTGGGGCCTAAGTTAGGCTCTAACAGGTTGACTTAGGGCTTGCCAAAGTGCTTCAACAGTAGAAAAGGCGGTACCCTGCTGAGAAAGCGTGGGAATTTCCACGTTCATAAATGGCACTTTCTCTTTGGGCGCGTCATCACCTTCGCCACGTTTTACATAACCGGCTTCACGGTCATGGATGGGGTAGAAATAGGCCATCGCCTGATTGAGACGATCTTTCACGTTGCGACTGAGCGTATCAACTTTGTTGGGCACGGTGATGATGATAAACTGATTTTCCGCCGGATGGCCGATAAAATCATCAATGCTGCCCAGTTCGTCTACGGCACTGGTCAGGGTTAGGGCGATAGCGCGCAGCACGTCATCGCGGGCGACAAAACCATAAATTTCGTTGAATTTATCAAGCCCGTTGATGTTGATGCCAATAGCCGACCAGCCGTCACGCTCCATCATCAGGCTTAGCCGGTCGAGCGTAAACTTCTCGCCGGGTAAACCGGTGACCGGATTGTTTTGGCTGCCGGCGCGACGAAGCGCGTTGCGCACTCGCAGCCGCAACTCTTGCACGTCAAAGGGTTTGGTGATGTAATCGATCGCCCCTAATTTAAGGCCGGCGATGCGATCATCACGGTCGCGGCGCTCAGTTACAAAGATAACCGGCAGCCGACTGGTACGGACATCCTCTTGAAGCGACTGCCCCACCTCAAAGCCATCGATATCAGGTAGTCTCACATCTAAAAGAATGAGACTTGGCGATTCGGATCGGCACTTGTCCAGAGCTTCTTGCCCGGTACCCGCGGTAACAACCCGATACCCTTGTGCTTCAAAGTAGACCCGGAGCATATCAGAGGTATCCAGATCA
>JAGRBY010000190.1 GCA_020433835.1 Anaerolineae bacterium
CATGCCCGCATGTTTTAAGCGGGCATCCATTCCCCACGACCTATGGATGCCCGATAAAACCATTCGGGCATGACGAAGCAGATACCTAAACATGTTGGTCTTATTCTGTTTTTAGTATAGAGGCGCAGCTACGGTGTCCAGATGAGCCACATTTCGCTGGCATAGACCATACCACCATAAACATCGCGGTATTTGACGATGATGGTTTGTCCGGTCATTTGCTCCATCGTCGTCCGGGGTATCTCAACAATGGCCGGTTCGACCGGTCGCCCGCCAGGTGAGAAGTGATAGATAAAGCGGTTGAGGCCGTTCTGCTGAACAACCAGATCATCATCGACAATGACCGGGCTAACCATGTTGGGTTTGGAGGAAAAGTAGAATTTACCGGTCGTAGGAAGCGCGCTGGGAATTTGAACCGAGGTGGTATAAAAAACCTCGCCTTGAAAGGCGGCAGGCTGCTCGGGAATAGCAGAGCCGATAAAAAGTGGGAAGGCAGGTGGTGGGATAAAGTTGTGTAAGAGCAGCGGCAGGTACAGGTTAGAACGCACCGGAGCCGGGGAGGTACAAGCATTAAGCCAGTCGATCATCTGCTCTGCCACCTTGGCATTATCTTGCTTGGTATATCCGCCATTTCCGTTGTCGGTGGCATACCAGTTACTATCCGTTGTCAGCACAACACAACCGGCACCATTGTTAAAAGCGGCCATGACCGAAGCAAAGGCCGGGTTAGCGTCAGCATCGGTGTTTACAATGGCCTTATTAGCCGGGGTCAGCCAGGAACTAGCTTGCAGCTGAAGGGCGGTGACGCCGGCAAGACCAGGATGGCTGATAAAATTATCCTTCTGATAGATGACCCAAATGGTAGGGTCGACGATGGGTCCAGCGGGGTCAAAGTCAGTCGGGTCTCGCACGGTACCGCCCAACTGACTATAGCCGAACGCTCCAAATAAGGCTTCTGTCTCCGCTTTAAAGGCACCCCAATCGCCGTTTAGCATTAAGCCGTGACCGCTGGCCGTCCAATTCTTGAGTAAATTGCCTTCATCTTGGCTATAGGCAGCCGAGAGATGCGTGTTTTTGGCCAAGCCCTGGACAATGAGAATATCCACACAAGGTGGAACTGGGGCAAGTTTAAGATCAATCGTACCCACGCTAAAGCCATTGACCATCAAATCATTTACAAAATCGGCGACATCGTTTGGATCTTGACCTTTGGAAATTTCATACCCCACAACCGGGGCACTCATTATTTTGCAATCTACCGGACCCAGAATCACGGCAGCCGACAGCGATTGGGGCATGCCACCGTCGCTCCAACCCGAACCGGTCAGCTTGAGCGACGGTTTAGAAAATTGACCATCGCCATCGCGGCTGGGTTCCTGGGCAGAGACGGTGGTGAGAATAAAAAACCAGCCAACCGTTAATATCAGGATCGGAAATATTCGCTTACTCAACATTTCTCTGTCTCCATATATCCAACGGCCTCTCTATTGCCCAGATTGTCGATGCCTTATGACCTACTATGGTTGCACTTTTTTAGAAACCAGGGTTTTGATACCATATTGATAACCTTTTGCGGCCAAAAGCGCTCTTTTAATGCTAAAAACCCTGGTTTCTGGCTCTAATTCTTGAAAGTGCAAAGGTAGTATGACCGTTTATTAATCAGACCGGTTAATATTTCCGGCGAAACTTTATAAAATACCATTGCTTGTCATTTTCATTGACATCGAAAGGTAGATCAGCCGACATACGATGGCCCTGTGCGTCAGCTAAGTACAGTACCCAAGAGGTGGTTTCAATCCCACCGGGTGGCTCAAATTTCACGTTACCGGATTTGATCACCTCGCCTGGAGCACTGTACCCTTCGTAATGCCAAGTGGAAAGCGGGCTTTCATAGGTTAAATTGTGATCCAACCGGGTGCCGATAATCTTCATATCACCGATGGGGATTTCATTGGGGTCTACAATGGCGACATAGGCTTGCAGAAACCCATTGGTGGTGGGACTGTTGAAAAATTCTGCCAGCAAGTAATCATATTCCGGCAGGGGTGTAGCTGTTGGCAGGGGTGTATCGGTTGGTGACGGCAAGGGTGGCGGCTCTGGGGTGTTGGTTGGCGGAGGCGTTGGGGTCGGTGTGGCTGTATTTGTTGGAGTTGACGTCTGGGTTGGAATAGGGGTTTCTGTGGCGGTAGCCGTGCTGGTTGGCGTAGCAGTCGGCGTAGACGTGGCGGTGCCGGTCGACGTTGAGGTTAAGGTTGGCAGCGGTCCAAATAGCCGCGTGGGGCTGGGATTGGCCTCGCTGAGGGTGCTGATGAACCTTTTAACCAGGTCGGTTACGCCCTCGTCCGGCGTCGGCGTTGGTCGTCGCGAGGCAGAGTTTCGAGAGTCTTGGCCGGAGAAAGCACTAAAGTCAAGATCAATAGTCGGGGATGCTGTTGCGGTTGGCGACAAAGGGGAGTTGATGGTTTGGGTCGAAGCCATATCATCCCCACGGGTAGAGCCTTCTGTCAGCGGGGATGATGTGGTAACAGGGCTGTATTGAGCTGGGTGCTCAAGCTGCGTCGGTAGGGTGTTCTCGACGCTGGAAATATCGGCCCCCCGGTGAGAAGCTACATCGTGCTTGGGCAATTCAACAAAGGTAGTCGTTTGCTCCTGATTTTCAGCGGGAGGGTCGGCATTTTGATCGACAGTGCCAGCCAGGGTTGCGCTTGACGCTGCGGGGAGCGAAATCGTAGGCAAAATAGCCCGTCGATAACTGCGGGCTACCGCTGTAGACTGGCGGGGTGCTTCCCAAAAAGACGGAGCCCAATTATGCAGCAGCGTAATGCCTATTGTGGTTATCAGCACAACACAAATCAGCAAGGGGTAGATAGCCACAAAGATAACCAGATCGACTAAAAATGCCGGTCGGCGCTTCATAGTTTACTCTCCTCGATGGCTTCATGGCCACCTCATATGCTGCTTAAAGCCCAATAGCGCGGAGTTCGTGACGTGCAATCTGGTGATTATAGGAGTCAGTGCAGACTTCGAAATTCAAGGCATCGTCATTAAGAACCTCTTCAGGGGCATTCCCTTGGAAGGTGCCAAAGTTAACGACTTTATCCTGATCATTGTACAAAATTACTAAGACCAGTAGGTAGTCGAGGAGTGGGTCACCCCGGTTCCACAGTTTGCCCGTCACACAATAGCTTCCTTCCTCAAGCGATGGGTCAAGATCGGCCAGTTCGAAATCCTGGCGCGGATTCTCTCGGCTCGGTTGAGCGACAACGTCTAAGGCGAAATCGGCAACATCTTGCACGTGATAAACCGTCATCTCAAAAGGAACCTGGCCGCCGGGAGGCACAGTTTCCAACGGCCAATAAGCCGCCGCATCATCAACATCAGCCACACCCTGGCCTTGGCTGTTGAAGATGGTGCCGGTCAGTTTGACAATGTCCTGTGCAGCGCCCGTGTTATTGATAATATCACCATCGATGATGACCCCTTCCTCATCTTGATATGAAATCTGGACGCCCATAAAGGTCCAGCCCGAGGCATTAGGTTCTGGGTTGGGTTCCGGATTAAGAGAAGGCAGCGCTGGTTCTGACGGCAGGGTTGGGGCTGCCGCGGCCAAAGGCTCGGTGGGAATGGGAGCGGGCGGGGGGCTGGTAGGTGTGGGTGGGCTAGCCGGTGCAGCGGCCGTAACTCTATCCGGTTGTGTTGGGGAAGCATGGCTCACCACTGTCACGGCGGTAGGGACCAGGGTAGGCCTGGCCGCAACGGGAACTGCTTGCCCATTAACTGGAGGCTCAAACTGAGCCGAGGGAGGCTCGGCGGCAACAGCCGCTACGATTTCTGCGGAAGAAGTTGGGGTTAGAGTGGGTAGAGTCTGACTGATCCATATTGCTTTATTTGAGGAATTAGTGCCGGTCCCACCCATTGAGCAAGCCATAGAGACCAAAACCGAAAACAGGCTCAGCCATACCAAAAATTTTGTACGAGAGCGTTTGTGTCGATAAGACTTAGATTGATTTAGCATCTCAGCACTCCCTATGACCGAAACTGACAGGGCTGAATTTTGTGAGAACAAAGCCCTGTCAGGTCTTGGTCTTAAAATGATAACGGCTACTATTCAACAAACTCTTGTCTTGTATCAGCCCCTTAGACAGATTTGTCCACAGATTTACACGGATATTCACTGATTTTTATCACACTTTTGATAGTATCTGTGAGAATCTGTGTCCATCTGTGGACCCTTTACGGCTTTTGTACAGTTTCTTAGTGAGTCAGATCGATGGCGTCCAGGGTACTCCCCGTCAGTCCCACAGCACTACCGTCGAAGAAGAGGGTCGAGGCGTAGGTACAGGCAGTAGAACTTCCCAGCGTACCGGGCGTACAGATGAAAACATCTTCGCCACCGCCGGCGATGCTGCTGACAGCAAAGTTACTCAAAGTCGTTAGATAGATATCGCCGTTGGTTCCAATTGCTACTCCAGTAATATTTTCCTCTTGAGAGTTGGATAGGTCGACGTCAGAGCCATCAAAGTACAAGTCCCAACTTCCGCTGGTAGTGTTGCCGAGGGCAGTCGGATTAAAGATCAGCAGATCCTCATCTTGTTGTTTTCCGTTGAGACCCGAAACCGAGGTGCTGCCTGCTGTTGAAACCACTAATCGGCCGTCAGGCAAAAGGTTAACCGCATCGACATCCTCAGTGTTTGTAGTTAGCCCGACATCGGAGCCATCGAAATACAAACTAAAGGTTCCGGCCGTATTATCGCCGAGCGAGGTGGCGTTAAATTGCACGATGTCAGAGTCGTCAACCGCACCTAAACTTCCAATCGCGGTATCATTATCAAAGGAGAGCAGAAGGGTGTTTGTATAAACGTAGTCGAAGGCATCCACGTTCAATCCACTGACACCGACATCAGAGCCATCAAAAAGCATGGCAAAATTCGTACCATCAAAACTGAGCACATCTTCGTCGCTAACATCGGCTACCGCACCGACGGCATACGATCCCCCATTGTTGAGAGAGAGATAGAGACCGCTGCCGGTGGGGGGTACTGACGTAGGGGTGGCGGTTGGCGTAGCTGTAGGTGTAGATGTAGGTGTGGGTGTTGACGTTGGTGTATCGGTAGGGGTAGATGTTGGTTCTGAACCACCGCCGGCGTCGGCATAAATTTCAAATTCTTTCAGCCAGTTTCGTTGGCTGGAGTTACTCCAGGCCGTGGAGTCCAGCTTTACGTAGCGAACCGAGACTGGGCTAAACGTAATCGTATCATTTCCGCCGTCGCCAGTCTCGGTGCTAAACACGGTAGCCCAGGTGGTATTATTGTTTGAAACCTGAATGGTGTACTTGGTGGCAAAGTTGGATCCCCATTCCAGCACAACCTGGCTAATAGAGGGGCTGCTGCCTAAATCGATGGTCATCCATTCCGAGGGCAGCTTGCTCTTACCAGTGGCTTTTACTGTTTGCCAAAATGTTACCAAATCGCCATCGACAGCCACATTTCCCTCATGGCTACTATCTTGAGACGATGACACCGTAACCGGTTTGTCTAAAGCCAGATTTTGCCCGGGGGCGGGTGTCGGTGTCGGTTCGCTATTGGCATAGAGCCATTGATACGCGGCCAGCAAATCAAGACGGCCTCGCCCAAAATTATTATCCGGCCCAGGGTCGCCAAGATCAACTGAACTGTTGAGTAGTGCTAATTCTTGTTCATCTGCTGTTAGATTGGGATTAACACTCAACAAGAGCGCCAAGCCACCCGACACATGGGGTGCGGCCAGGGATGTGCCGGTCGCATTGATGTATTGGCTGAACAGATCGGCCGTATGTATGTTTACCCCAGGGGCGACCAACTCCGGGTAAATTGTTTGGGCCTCCCCACAGGCCGAAGGACCGCGACTGCTGTACGTATAAATTAAATCGCTGTTGTTGGTGCCCCCCACGGCAAACGCTTCCGGATAGTTGGATGGGCTGGCACTGGTGCCCGTGCCGGGGCCGAAATTCCCGGCAGCAAAGACCGGCAAAATACCCATAGCGCGTAAAGATATTAAATCGAACTGAAATTCAAGATTGCAGCCTGGGTCTTGAAACGTCCATGAGTTATTGACAACGTGCGGAGAATCATCGGTAGCCGGATTACCGTCCGGATCGAGCAACCATTGATAGCCGGCGTGAATGCCGGCTACGGTCGCTGAACCTTGATCGCTAAAGATTTTGACAGCAATCCACTCGGCCTGCGGGGCAACGCCAATAGCTGTGCCGCCGGCATCGCGCCCAACCATGGTTCCCATTGTCCAGGTTCCATGGCCATTAACATCTGTTGGGGTAGAATGCTGTCCATTGGGATCAAACCAACTGTTGTTTCCCCCCCGCCACTGCGCAGAGAGATCGGCATGGCTAACATCTACCCCGGTATCCATACTCGCCACCACAATTCCCTGCCCCTGCAAACCCAGATCCCATAGGGCCGGAGCGTTAATCAACAATAGATTGGGTTCGGGTTCACTACCACCAGTCTGCGGAGCCGGTTCTTGCAAAGTGGAATTGGGAGTAATTGTATCTACCTCAGGCAGCGCTGCTACTTCAGCCACAACGTCGGCCGTAGCGGTAACAGCCAACCCGTTAAACACCCAATACGACTCAAACTGATCGACTTTGCCCTCGCTTGATCGCGTCTGCAATAAAGCGGTTATCCGCTTTTGGGTTGCGTTGGCCATATTTTGCAAAGCAACGATAACCTGTTCGTTATGGTCCTGGCGGTTCTGGCCTGTTATGGCCGATACGTTTGCTTGCGCCTTGAGTGTAACAATTACGGTGGTCATCTCATCGGCTTGCAGCTGCGATACGGCTTGCTGGACCTCGGGTGCTATCTTGTTAACTTGGGTGGCTTCGTGGCCGGATACTATGGCTCCTGGTGAGCTAGCTTGTACGGCCCCACTCAAAAGGGTCAACACCCCGAAGAGGATGACGACTAATATAACCACTTTCTGGCTAATGCGCGGCTTTTGTTCCATAGTAATTCTCCTCATCCTTATAGTGACCTAATTGTGGTGGTGTTCACCTTCGTGGTTCTCCATATTCATACTCACATCCTCCTCTTGCCCCGGATCGATTACGGTAATTGCAATCGCTGCCCCCTCTTCAAGGTCTTCGTGACTACCAACAGACAAATAGGCTGAAATATGATGGTGACCCGGCTCCAGATTACGCAGGATAGCATCGTTGATCTCACCCATAATCATTCTCCCCGGCTGGTCATCAACGTACAGGTGCCAGTGGTTGCCCTCCTCACCGAGTTTGAAGCTTTCAGTTTCGATCTCGATTGTGACGTCGCTACCTGTCTCAAAGCTCGCGCCATCCTCAGGGGATATGATGCGAACGACGGCATCCCCATTGGGCAGCCGTTTGGGGTGGCTGTGGTCACTATGGGCATGTTCGGCCGGTTCCATTTCCATAGCCTCTTCTACGGCAAAATCGAATTGGCGTTCGGCCACCTGACCATCAGGCAAGGCAGCAGTAACGGTCACAGTCCAATTGCCGGCCATTGTCCATTTAAATGGCATTCCATAAGCTCCGTCAGCCCCGGTTTTTGTTTTCGCCCGAAGCGGCTGCATGCCGTCATGGTTCATATCCGCTTTAATGTCGATATTGGCCCCATCAATGGGAAGGCCACTATCGTCGGTTAGCAGAACCGTCAAGTGGCTTGGCCCTACCGCCGGTGGATTAGGTTCCACCTCAAAGTTCATAGTCATTTCGGACTGGGGCTGCTGATTTATCCCGCCGCAGCCAGTGAGGGGAATACTCAAGAACAGGAGGACGATTAGAGTCGATTTCCACGCCCAAAATGCTCTCATTCTCATGTTGAAATCTCTCCTTATATTTTGTATCCCTTGTTTGTCGAACCCATGCTTGGGCGAACGGGTAGTTACGTCCAATTAACACACCGATCACACCTAACAAGAGCAATAGAATAATTATGGCTGCGGCAATGGTCAGTACAGGTTCAAGCCGGTAATTGGAAATAAGCACCGGTCGCGACCCGCCTGGTGGAGCAACAAGCCAATTGAAATGTGCAACGCTATCTTCGATGCCTTTACGCCGCACAACCACGTCTATCTGCCAAGGTCCGGCCAGGCTGAGATAATTTCCACCCACCATATAGCGGCCCGGTTCAACCTCTTCGGCGGTGGCCGAAACACGCCCCATATCCTGACCTAAAAAGGTAAAGCGCACGATAACCCGCAGAATTTCAGCCGGAGCCGGGCGGCGGCGATCGGCGGCGAAAACCGTAAAAATATTCTGGCCGGGCCGGTTGGGCTTGACCAACATGGTTACCACCACATTGTCCACGGTCCGACTCAGGGCGGTAGGGACCTCCTCGGCGTTCACGGTGTACTCCGGCCCTCGGGGAGATGGGGCGGCGGTGAGCAGACCGGCTGCCAGAAAAACCAACAACCCCAGGCCAACCTCGGCTAGAATCACGGTTGGCAGCCGACGCAGCGGCAAGGGCGTCCAGCCGGCCGGACGCCGTAACAGCCAGGCCAACGGAGCCGCTACCTGAGGATGGATCAGCATCGAGTTAAGCAACCCCAAAACACCGACCAACAGCATAAGCGTAATTTTCCCTAATAGGGCCTGTCCATACAGGGTAGTTATCAGGGCATCGACCGAGGCGATCTGCCGGCCGGTACTATACAGTCCGGTAGCCACCAGCAGCCCGACACTCAAAACAGCGATCCGGCTGAAGGGTCGCCAGCCAATTTTTACCAGAGTGATTAAGTCAGCTCTGCCTTTACGGCGGCGAAGCAGCGGTAATAAACCCACAGCCAGTGCTAGCAAGCCGCCGACCCACAGGCTGGCTGCCAACAAATGCACCGCATCGACAATCAGGGCCAGTGTCGTGTTAGGGGTCAGGGCCGAAGCATGGCTGGTAAGCGCCTGCACTATCACCAAAGCCAGCAATAATAGACTTATAAAAAGTACTGAGGCATTCGGAAGTAAGGGAGAGGCTATTCCTCGGGGTTCTGGCCGCGCCGGTTTGCAGGCTGTCCGATACAGCCAAAATAGAAGAACGCTTAGAAGCAACAGGATGCTTTGGCGAACCAGCCACAAGATACCCCAGCGCGTTCCGCTGAGGATTTGCCAGCCGACACTCCAAAACGATACCCCTGTCGGCAGTGTCTCCTGTAAGGTAGCTGTCTGCCAGACGAGAAGTTCCAAGCCGACCAACAGCGCCAAGCCGACACACCAACTGGCCCAGCCAAGTATTCGCCGCTGCGCTGCGTGCCGAATTGTGGCCTCAGCCGGCTTGCTGCGAACACCATATCCAATTGGAGCTAAGACCAGATAAACCATAGCGATTGCGCCGACTAACCCAGACAGCGTGCTGAAATTAAACCAACGCAGCATAACTTCAGGCAGGGGTGGAGCCTCGGTCTTGGTTACAGCGATACCGGCTGCCTCTGAGTCCACCTCTGCGCCCACACCGAAGACCAATAAACCCTGGCTGAAATGCCCATCGGTTTCAGACAACACCTTCCAGAGTACGCTGTATACGCCCGGCGGCAGTTCGGGGAGAGTCAAAATTAGCAGCTTTGGATCGGTTGAATCGGCCCTGATACCAACACCTTCTACAGGTTGGCTATTGACGTCGAGGAGTTGAGCCGTACTAAACTGCGAGGAAATGGCTTCATCGAACCAAAGATGTATTTCCGGGGGCGATTCAGACAAGTTAGCCCCATCCGCCGGATCAGAACGCACTAAATTGGCATGAGCCTGAACAGCAGGCGTCAAATTAACGAGCATCAAGATAGTTAGGACTACAGCTGTAAGCCATTGAGGTTTCACGATTATTGACCGAGATGTCATCATAGTTTGATCACCAAATCTTAGACTTAAACGATTTAACGTTCTTGGGATAGTCGAGGATAGAGCAATAAGGCAGTCATAATTAACAAAAGAACGCCAGTGGCAATAATTAATTCGCCCAGGGGTAACTCGGACTCATTCGCTACAGATGAAGGGGCGCTCTCTAAAGCCGAGGCAGCATGCGCACTCCTGTTCGTCACGTCAAAAGAGAACTCACCTTCGGTAATGTCTCCATCGTCGGCACTGACGGCCGTCCAATGAACGGTGTAACTCCCCTTGGGGAGCGACTCCGATACACTAACGAGCATTGAGGCATGGTCCGGATCGTTCAGGTCTACGCTGCCATCGCCGCTATCAACTTGATTTCCTTGGGGATCGAAAACCTGCATACTACTTAATTTTGTTTCCAACTCCTGGCTGAACCAGGCGTTTATTTGATTGGGCGTTTGATCCAGCACAGCGTCATTGTTAGGCTCTGATTTGATCAACAAAGCATGGGCTTTCGCCGCGGCGACCAGGAGCGTCACGGTGAGGGCGGCCATGCCCAATGCTATCAGACTTTTTTGGCCGTACGATCGAATATGGGCCGTCTTAATTTGGTTCATGCATCACCTTTTTCTATCGAGGCACCTAACCAGTGCCATCTATTGCCGAAGAACGAACCTCAGCGGCGCACCATCAGGCGCTATTTATTTTTGGTTACCCGATAGCCCAGAGGAAGGCCAATCGTAACCACCAGAAAAATTCCGATACCAATAGCTACCTGATCGAGGGGCCAATCAAACTTATTATCGGAAATTAGGGGAGCAGCGGCTGAAGTTTGATTTATTATCCCGAGATCGTCCTCCAGATCCGTGGCAAACTCTATGGCGGCCGGTTCGTCAGTGATAGCCCCATTTACGACGGGAGCCATGGCCAGGATGGCTGCAGCTAATAGGGTTGGAACTAACCATATGACTCCCAACATCATCACCCCCCTGCGTCTTCCCGCATTGCCGGGCAGTGGTAGTTCTTTCATAAGATTCTCTCCTTTGACAATCACCTCAGCTACGAATTGAGGTTTACTTTTCCTCGGCTGACTTCGTGGTCAGCAGGTTACTGGGTGACATAGCTGGCGATTAGCTCACTGCACGCGCACATGCTCCAGCCGTGCCTCTCCGACGGTCAGGGTAACTGTGCTGTCACGACTCAGTAAACCATCGCCGTTTGTGATCAGTTCATGGTAAGTAACAGCCGTATGGAGTTCGCGGAAGGCGTGGTCATGAAACGGCGTAGCGAAAAGCCAACCCGTGGCCTCTTCGATCAAGGCCGGGGGGTTGTCATCATCATGCACAATTAATGCTTTATCCGGATCAACAACCTGGTATTGCAGATCAATCATACCGCCGCCGGCTGTCATCGCGACACGGACAACCCGGATGCCGGTTTCTGCTTCAAAGGCGGCCTGGGCTACAGCCTGCCGATTTTGCTCCCAACCGCTACCCGGCCCAAACTGTGAGATAATCATCCACACTGCCAGGACAATCAAAACGGTGACCAGACTTACCAGCAAAATCAGTCCCCACCAATTCGGAAAGGTATTAGTTTTTTTGGTCAAACTGTTTTCCATCGATTTTGTCCTTCTTTAAGAATTCTATTACCTTTATGAGTTACCCAGTTCAAAAGGTGACAGTCACTTGGCCATCA
>JAGRBY010000191.1 GCA_020433835.1 Anaerolineae bacterium
CGGTGGCCGTTGATCTCTTGCCAGGCTATGGGGGCGCTTTCACGCATGTGGCCGGTGTCGTAGCTTAAAACCAGGCTGCCATCCTTATTCAGTTGAACCGGCACATTGTAGCGCAACCGGATTTGGGAAGGGTCGGCGTAGGGTTCCAACCGGTAGGTGCTGCGCAAAACAACCCCGGCCGGAGCATCGTAGCTGAGGGTAATGCCCGGCCACAGGTTGGGATAGGTAACGCGGCTTAGGGGTAAAATTTCGCTGCCGGCGGTGGTATCGGCCAGTGGGGCGGCGACAGCGTCCACAAATTCAACGTGGTAAGCGTGGCTGCCGGTGGCGGCGTAAACACCATTATCGGCAAAACCCAGCACATGCCCACCGGCAGTGAACTGGAGTATGCCCGTTGGCGAACCAGATGAGGTTAAGCCCCCCATACCTGGAGAGGCAGCCTCGACGGGCGTTATGCCAGGCGCACCCTGAGCCGGGATGCTGTCCCTCTCGACCACGCTCAACGCCTTGGGCGTCTGTCCGGGTTCGACCGTAAGTGCCGGTTCTTGGGCCAGCGTCGGCATAGCTAAACTGAATAGGAAGGTCAGGAATAAGGCGATAAGCAGTTTGAATGATTTCATAGTAGGGTCTCCGTCGAGAATAAAATCTAAGGTTGGAAGGGGTGTCGTCAAATTGTGACAATTCTAAGGCTGGTAATCGCCGGTAACAACGCCGGAGCATCCTACTCCAGCAGCGCGTCCACGTTTGCGCCAGCGCAGCATGGTAGGGTCAGTTAGTAGAACAGCTTCAATTTGTCACAAAAGAGCGAGGAGTTATAGCAACAGTACGGCTCAATGCATCCTACGCTTGTGGGGACGACGGTCTCTCCGATTTTTCGGTTGATGTTGGTAAGGTGTTTTGCTTAATAGGTCGCGATCGTTATGGTTTTAAACATTGCACAAACAGTCGTTACAATAATAACGGATTGACAAAGGGCTGAATAGAGGCAAAGGTACTTAATTGCTTGCCCAAAGGTACTTTAAGAGTAAGATTATAAGCCAAGGGGCAATGAGGCGGATCCGCATCTTTATTCGATGGGCATTTGTACCCGCTTGGGGTTGGCGGTATTATCTAGCAACAAATCAATGTAATTTTCCTACGCAGGAGCATATTTATGCGGAGTTTACTTTTCGACGGAACACTCACATATCAACAAGATACCCCCTCACCCACACCGCCGCCGGGAGAGGCGCTGATTCGGACGACGATGGCCGGTATCTGTAACACCGACATCGAGATCGTGCGCGGCTATATGGGCTTCAAGGGTATCCTCGGCCACGAGTTTGTGGGGGTGGTTGAGCAGGCCGATGCGGCCCCGGAGTGGGTGGGCCGGCGCGTTGTGGGCGAAATTAACGCCTACTGCGGCGAGTGCCCGACCTGCCGCCGGGGCGATCCGACGCAGTGTCCGCACCGCACCACGCTCGGCATCGACCGTCGCGACGGGACGATGGCCGATGCCTTCACCCTGCCCACCAAGCTGCTCTACCCCGTCCCCGACAGCGTACCGGATGAATGGGCCGTTTTCACCGAACCCCTGGCCGCGGCCTGCGAGATTTTGGAACAAGTCCATATCCGGCCGACCGACCGGGTCATCGTGCTGGGCGACGGTAAGTTGGGGCTGTTGATTGCCCAGGTGTTGCAGCTAACCGGCTGCGATTTGCTGGCCATTGGCCGCCATCAGGTGAAGCTCGATATTTTGGCCCGGCGGGGTATTCGCACCGCCTTGGCCGGCGAACCCATCGAGCCGGGGGCTGATGTGGTCGTTGAAGCGACCGGCAGCGCCGCCGGCTTTGCCGCCGCGCGATCGCTGGTGCGGCCACGCGGCACGCTGGTGCTCAAAAGCACGTTCCACGGCGAGGTCGAACTCAATTTGAGTATGGTCGTGGTCGATGAGGTGACGGTGGTTGGTTCGCGCTGCGGCCCGTTTGATGCGGCGCTGCGTCTGTTGGAGCAGCGGCTGGTGGATGTCGAGCCGCTGATTCATGCAACCTTTCCTTTAGATGAAGGGTTGGCGGCTTTTGACAAGGCTATCGCGCCGGGGGTGTTAAAGGTGCTGCTGGCGATGGAGTAGGTGGCAGGGTAGGCATTGCAACGCAGAGTGTTGTAACGAGTCGAGAACGAGTCGATTGCAGTCGAAATTGTATTGACACTTGTAACTAAACTCCTTATAATCAGAGCATGTGTTCTGCAAGTAATTGGGGGAAAGATATGTTAGATACATTCGAATTACCACATTACATCTTAGGACACTATTCTAAGAGCAAAATAACACCTCTCAAACTGCAAAAATTGCTCTACTACGTGAAAGTATGGGGCATTGTAGCCGGGGTAGAATTATATCAGGGCGAGTTTATGCGATGGGAACACGGTCCTGTAAATGCTGATGTCTATCGCCAGTACAAATCTTTTGGACGGAACCCAATTGTACAGCCCTATATTGAATCCCCTAGTTTTGATGGCTTGCAAAAAGAACTGATCGACTTTATTATTGCAGCATACGTACCTTTTTCGGCCATATCCTTGAGCGCAATGACTCACAAAGAGTCGCCCTGGCAGGATACCTCTCCAAACTGCATTATCAGTCATGACAAAATCCTCGACTTCTATTCTCAACAACTATTTGCCCACAATTTCAATCCATTTGATCCCATCGACAAACCATACTTCCCCGTACAAAGCAATTCCTGGTATGCCTACATTTTGGATATGACCACTGATGATGTGGAACGACACACCCGATTCTCCTCTTTTCAAGATTATCAAACGCGACTTAAGCAAGCGCAAGCCGACACTGACGATATAAACCAAGCACTTGACAGCCTGTTTAACCTTTAAGCAATGGCTTCTCAGGAATTGGACTATTTGGCAGAATTAATGGCCGATTTTCCGGTTGAGGATAGTGAGTTCGATTCGGTAGAAGATGCCGAATCTTTGCTTCAGTTGCGTTATCAGGCCTTATTGGACACCCTGGTTGACTCCAAAGAAATCCTAAAACGGCTACGCTCAATACCTGATGAGGGTTTTCTTTCTCTATTTGAGCAACTCACCAAATCTCTGCATCGGACACTGTTTAGAGGAATTCTATCAAATGCCGGTAATTATCGGCAATCAACAGAGCCTAATGGTGGGACAGTTTATTTTGGTGCGCAAAAGGGAACACAACCTCGCTTTATCGGCACTCCAGCAGGTGAGATTGAGCAGGTGTTACATAACGTATTTCGACATTTGTCAAAAAGTACCCGTGATCCGGTAGTTTCTGCTGTTATTTTTTATCAACAGTTCGTTCGTGTTCACCCCTTCTATGATGCCAACGGACGAATTTGCCGTCTGTTGGTGAGTCTGTACTTTGATTATCACCGCCGCTATGTGAATTGGGATGATTTGCAGCGTCAGGGGAAGTGGATACGTAGACTGAACGCCTGTCATGATCGTCAGCACCAGCCGGAGTTATACAATGAATATTTGGGCTATTTGGTTGCTCACTTTTTAAATTATGTCAGCGACAAAGCTGACTTTGAACTTTGACAAACATCGACTAGACTTTAATCACCATTAATTCCACGACCAAAAACCGATTGTTCCTTCATCGATGAATATCGGCGGCGTACCGCGCTCGGCCAGCGTATCGACCAGATAGACGCGTTCGACGCGATCTTCATCTTGATCGCTGTAGACCAGGTAACGGCCGTCGGGCGACCAGAAACGGTGGCTCTGGGCGTACTGATCGAAGCTGCTCAACACATAGCGCATTTGAAACGAGGGATTGAAAACGTTGTAGCCGCGCTCAACGCCGCTGACCATATCGACAACGCGCCACTGCAGCCAGGCTTCCTCGTAAGCCACTTTGTGCAGGTAGGCCAGCTTTTGACCATCCGGCGACCAGAAGAAACCGTTAACGCGAAAGGTATTACCGGTCAACTGCTTGGACTCCCCGGTTTCGACATCGAAAATATGAATGGGGCCAAAGAAGGGGTCGGTTAAGTTTCGCACTGAGGCGAAAGCCACCTGTTGACCGTCAGGCGACCAGACGAAAGCGGTTTGATGGCCGGCCGTTGTACGTACTACGGATAACTGAGGCTCGACACCAAAACCTTGCAGGGCGTCGTCACCTTCATCCGCGATGGCGGCCAGCCATGAACTGCCTTGAGGCGAACCGGCGGGGGCCAGAAATGAAGCGGGCATGTGGGGCATCGGCTCGATGGTATCGCGCTCGATGTCATACACTGCCAACTGCGCCTTGGCATTGAAGCGACTCGATCCGCCGGTGTGCCAGACCATCTGCCGGCCATCGGGCAGCCAGCCGAAGTAAAAGGGACGCCCCTGCCCCAAGAGCCGGTCATCAATGCGCTCCGCGTCCATCTCGACTAGATGCAGGCCGATTTGTTCGGCTTCTTTTTCGATAAGATAGGCGAGTTGGTGACATTGTGGCCGCTCCGGGCAAGGGAGCGGAGACCAGTGAATATAAATGAAGAAATGTTCGTTGTCCTCAGCAATGACCTGGGCTGAAGCTCCCGGCGATTCGGCCACGTAGAGGGTGCTCTTGGCCTGATTACCGGTTCGCTCGACGGCGGCAAAGGCCAACTGTCCATCCGGCGACCAGGCGACGCGGTGGTAAGAGAAGCCCTCATCTTCGGGCGGCACGGTCGCATCATCGGTCACAGCGATGATCTGGCCGCGGTCGGCGGTGGTGACGTAAATGTTGCCGTCGCCGCCAACGTAGGCCAGGCGGCCGCTTTGATTTTGTGGTGGTTCGATATGGGGGGGTGGGGTTTGGGCCTGGCAGGCGATCAGGGTCGAGATGAGACAAATGATCAGGGAAAGCATTAATTGTTTCGGCATAAATTCAATATTATGCTTATCTTTAGAAAGGAATTTCATCCTCATCATCAAAATTAAATGCAAGGGGATCGATCAAAATATCCTGCTCACCATAGTTTTGTTCAAATTCTTCAAACTCTCTGTCTGTCTCGGCTTGAAATTTCTGTAAGATAGATAGCGATATTGGACTGGCACTGACATAATTTTTAACGGAGTCGATTAGAACCATTTTTCCCGCTTCCTCATCCTCAGACCAACAGCTCTGACACCCAGGCTCACACCACGGCCGCTGAAAGCACCCCGGACAGTAGCCCGAACAGCCGCCAAGATGCCAAAAGCCCTCTTCAATAATATCAAATTCATCCTCAACTGCTTCAAGTAGATAATCATAAACCAAGCGAAGAGGTACGTCTTCCAGCACATCAATCGCTACACCAATTTTGGCTAAATGCTCAGATATGGTTTGCAATTCCATAATGATTTCTTCATCGGTTAGATGTTCAGGGTTTTTCAATGTGTAATAAGGAGCAAGTTGCTCTTTAAGTTTCTGCCGAATGGGGTTGCCTTGCATCCACTGCTCAAATCGATACCAATCATTCTCAGGGGAAATGTCGGGGTCGATGGGTGGAAAAGCATAGCCCTCAAGCTCCATCGTGGTGCGATCACCGCATTCAGAATATTTTTGTACCCAATCGAGTAAGCGGCGTAGAATTTTATTCTCCCGCTCTAGATTATCAGGTGTAGGAAAAAATACCGGTGACAGATCAAGGTTGCGGATGGTAAATTCGAATTTCAGAGAGTGATTTTCCAATAGCTTGTTGATGTCTTGGTTATCCATATCTTGTCTCCAACAAATGTACCTACCTTTGTATTAAGGCTCAACCGCGATGTGTTCAATTACATCACCAACCTCAATGGAACGAACAACATCCATACCTTCTTCAACCTGGCCGAAAACGCTGTATTGGCCGTCGAGGAATTCGGTGGGGGCGAGGGTGATGTAAAATTGGCTACCGCTCGACTCGCGGTCGGGGTTGGCTGCATCCGGCAGGCGAGCCATAGCCAGCGCACCTTCACCATGCTTGAGGTTGAACTCACCGGGAACGGTGTAACCGGGGCCTCCATTTCCCGTGCCGAGGGGGTCGCCGCCCTGGATGACAAAGCCGGGTTCGACACGATGGAACGTTAGACCATCGTAAAAGCCCTGGTTGCTGAGGAAGATGAAGTTGTTGACGTGCTCAGGTGCTTCGGCGGCATTGAGTGAAACGACGATATCGCCTTTGCTGGTTTGAATTGTCGCCCGATATGTCTGCTCGGGGTCGATGGTTATCTCCGGTCGGGCGTCATAGTAATCAGCGCGTTGCGCGGCAGGGAGTTCGGCCAGCGGGCCGGAGGCTGCGGCTGAGTTCGGGGCATCGTCATCCGTGGTAGTCGACTCAGGTTCATCAGTCGGGGTAGTAGGCGGCTCTGGGCCGAATGTTCCGCCGGATGCATCGCCTTCCGGCTGTAAGCCTACGACAGAGGGGGGTGCTCCTTGGGCCAGTTTGACCAAGATCGAGTCGCGTTGGTAATTATCGGCCTCGACAATAACTTTGGCCCAGCCGTCGAGATGTTCGGCATCGATGGTTAAGTGGGCGACACCGCTTGAGTCGGTTGTTGCTTCGTAGACATCTTGGGTGCCGATTTCGGCGCGAACGGTTGCGTTGGCGATCGAGCGGCCCGAGTCAACGGCTTTGACCTCGATATCCTGTTGAAACGGCGGCTGCGTTTCAAAACAACCGGTGATCGAGACGAGAAGAACAAACAAAATAAAGAAAGATGTTAAGAACGATTTTTGAGTAATCATAGTCATTTTATTGTAACCAGTCACTAAAAAGTTTACAAGTGATACTTTGTTTGAGGGTACGTTTCAGGTATGGGGCGAGAAAGAAACACTGAATTACTGATGGGAATGAGGCCACTGAACCGCTCCAGGCCGTGTTCTGACCAATCCACTGTCAAGAAAGCCCACGCGTTGAACGGCAGAATTCAGTGACACCAGCATGGTCAGTGTTTCAGTGTTTCAATGAGCCTCGGTTGCCCCCAAAGTGAAATGCGCCCTTTTTTAAGGGGATAAACGGGCGCGTTGATAGTGCTTTTGTGGCCTTAAACCCAATGGTTATTAGTAGCTGCCTCTTCGCTCGATAACAGCGCGGACGGTGCGCCACAGAATTTGAATGTCGAGCCAGATTGAGTAGTTTTTGATGTAATACAGGTCGTCGGCGGTGTTGAGGTGCATGGGTTTATCGGCACGGCCATTAACTTGCCACCAACCCGTTAACCCTTGGGGAACTTCAAAACGCTTGCGCTGCCAGGGTTCGTATTTATCGACCAGCCAGGGCAGCTCGGGCCGAGGGCCGACCAGGCTCATATCGCCTTTGAGAATGTTGATAAATTGGGGCAGTTCATCAAGGCTGGTTTTGCGCAAGAACCGGCCAAATTTGGTGACACGGGGGTCATTATAAAATTTATGGAGGGGTTGTCCGTCGATGATTTTGTATGAAATTTCATCGGTGATGATATCGGGATCGTGAACCATGCTGCGGAATTTCAAGATGCGAAATAGTCGACCGTTTTCGCCGACGCGTAGTTGGCTAAAAATAACGGGGCCTGACGAGTCGAGCTTTATGGTAATGGCAATCAAGATCATAAAGGGTAAGGAAAACATAAATCCAAATGATCCAACGAGTAGATCAAACCCACGTTTTATGGCGCGCTGGAGCGGATCGAGGGCCGGTTCGCGCAAAGTGACCATATGGATATCGCCCAAATCTTCAACCGCCGAACGGAGAAAAACCAGGTCGAAGAAATCGGGCACAACGCGAACGTTGACTTTTAGATGCTGCAAGCCAACCACAACATTGGCCAGCTTAACGTGGGCGTGACGGGGCAAGGCAAAAATCACTTCATTAATATCGTACGTTTGAACGGCCTCGACCGTCTGCTGAATGGTGCCCAAATGAGGGTACCCGAGAGTATCGGCTTGGGAATTGTCATCGATAAAGCCGATAAGGCGCAGCCCGGTCCAGCTATTTTTGATAACCATCTCGGCCACGTTGCGCCCGATTTTTCCGGCTCCAACCACCACCACGCGCCGTGTGCCGTACCGCTTATCGCCGAAAAAACGTAAAAAGAGGCGAAGCATCAACCGGTAACCTATCATCATGAGGAGAGCGGTTAAGGCAAAGGTGATAACTTGAAGACGTGAGGTATCGCGATAGCTAAAATAGAGAATACCGGCAATGGCGAGGGAAGCTGCTAAATGGGCCATAACGACCCGCTGCAACTCATCAAAGATCCGCAGATTCTTCTGCAGATTATAAACATCCATTAAAAGGAAGACACTGCTCCAAACCATGAGAGTGATGGTATAGATAGGCCACGCTAACCATACATCTTCAATGGGCAAGGGACGACCAAAGCTTAACTGAGGTCGCAGTAAACTGGAAATGAGCAGCGCGAGCGCCACGATAACGAGATCACCCAGAAATAAAGCTACTCGGATGCTAACTCGCCTAAACATAACCGTGATCCTCTGCAATCAAACGGTGATGGGGACACCGTTGGTCAAAAAGGTTTCTTCTTAAATAAGGAAGAAGGTACGGACTTTTACGGCCAACCTTCGGGTAAAACATCAATATCGAGGCTTTATTATACTCATCTCATTCAATTGTCGGCAAATCCAAGCATTTCCCCTTATTAGAAAGCCGATGATGTGCAACTATTATGCTATTAAGATAACGCATGTAACACCTGGTCTGCCGAAAGCGGCAGGTTGCGCCCATGCCAAAGGTGTTGACCGCCAGGCTCACGGCGCGTATCCCAATAAATTTCAAGCCCATTGCCGTCAGGATCGTTAAAATACATAGCCCAGCTGATTAAATGATCAACAATTCCAACGCTGACACCGGCCTCGGCCAGGGCCTGGTAGGCGAGGGCAAAAGAACGTTTATCCGGCACTTCGAAGGCAACGTGATAAAGACCAACTCCATGCGATGGCGCTGCGGGAGCCATAGAGCCAACGTTTTGCAGGGCAATTTCGTGGTGAAACTCTCCACCGCTGAGAAACACGTAGTGATCACCAACGCGCTCGATAACGTCTAGATCAAAAAATGTGGTGTAGAAGGCGACGGCCCGATCAATATCTCGAACTTTAAGATGCGCATGGCCGATTTTTGTTTTATAAAGCCTGTTTTTTGCCGCTTGATTTGAATTTAAATCGGTTGTGGATGACATAATATTACCCCTGATCGGTTAATTTGTTCGATAAATAGACAAAAATTAAGCACTACGTCAATGTAGTGCGCTTTTCTTATTCATTTGAGAGAGGGTTACTTTTGCAACCGTTAGTTAGCGGTCACAAATTCTTTGCGAGTACCGGATGATTGGCGATCAGATAACCAGCTATCGATCGAGAGCGCACCGGAACCGGCTAAAGCAATGGCAGCGCTAGCCGCTAATAGGGTCAGGACAAATTCATAACCACCATTACCAGCCGAGAAACCATTGGCCAGATGAACGGTGATAATGGCGACCAGCATATCAATCACCAGCAGGATAGATACCCAGCGGCTAAAAAAGCCTAAAATTAGAGCCAGACCACCAAAAAACTCAAGCAACGTAACCACGATAGCGGCGACCATCGGCAGCGGAATACCCAAACTGCCAAAAAAGCCGGCTACGCCACCAAAACCCATCAGAAACAGCTTCTGATACCCGTGAACAAGAAAAACGATACCAACGACTATCCGTAGAATGGCAAGTCCCCATTCCGGTGAGACAGGCAAAATATTTGATTTCATCATGAAATCCTCCTTTGCAGATATAAAACCATAAAATTCATTTAACTTACTGATTGTAAGTGTAACAAAATGGTGTCCTCTTGAGCGTCCCTGGCGGTGTCATGATTTTATGTTGTATCAAAAGAGGAAATAGCGTAATCGATAGATCACAGAATTTGTTATAAGGAATTTGTCCCCATTGGCGTCTCACGTTTTGAAGGTTATTTGGGCTTAAGGCCAAAAATGCGGGCTAATTCATACAGAATTTTAGGCAGCAGTTGAGGAGCACCGATAACAACGAGCATTAAAACGGTCAAAACCACAATTACAGCGATAACCACCCACACCGATGCTCCGCCGACAAATATAAGTGACAAGAGCACAGCCACAACCGCGAGTATAAGCAAAATGAGGATTCGCTGCCAGACAACTAATTTTTTATATTCCAGGTCAGAGGTTTGAGGTTTAGGCTGCTTTTTCGGTACAGCGGCGGGATAGCCCGAGCGTACGGTTCTCCGCTTGCGGCGGCGTCTTGTCATGACAGTCCTCCCAGACGCGTGAACATAATCTTCCCCAAAAGGCAACCCTTAGTATAGCACAAAAATCAAACATTTGTTCTAAACAGATAGTACTTTGGAACCAAAACTTTCTTAAATTTTTGAGCCACGTATACTTGCTCGATATGATTATAAGTTACGCAGTTCAAAAGGTGACAGTCACTTGGCAATAATAAATCGACCTATTTGGACCAAACGGACGTACATTCTCAATCAAAAAGTGACTGTCACCTTGTTCATTCGCCTAGCTGCGTGAGTCCTAATGATAACCGAAAAAGAGTATAATTATGCCCAATATGACAACCTTCAGTATTTTTCTAACGGCAGCTTTTATTCTGAGCGTTACACCGGGGCCGGGAATTTTTTATGTTTTGACACGCAGTATAAAAGGGGGACGTCGGGAAGGGATTGTCTCGACATGGGGAACCGCCGTGGGGGGTCTATTTCACGTTGTGGCGGCAGCGTTGGGGCTGTCGGCTATCTTGGCGACGTCCGCTGTGGCGTTTGGCGTGATTAAGTATGCGGGCGCAGCTTATCTTATTTACCTTGGATTTCGTACACTGCGACAAAGTGACGCCGCGCCGACTATCGATATATCCTCAATTAATCGTGATACTCATGCCTTTCGACAAGGTATTATTACAGAAGCGCTTAATCCCAAAACAGCCCTTTTCTTTTTAGCTTTTATTCCTCAATTTATTAATCCGGATGGGTGGGTGGTTGTCCAATTTTTACTACTGGGCAGCATTTCCGTTTTGCTCAATAGTACTGTCGATTTTATTGTTGTGCATTGTGCTGGTCCTATTCATAACCGGTTAAAAGAAAGCCTTAAACTCAGACAGGGACAGCGTCTCTTCTCCGGTTGGTCGCTGATTGCTTTGGGGGCCTACGTTGCCTTGGCTGATGAAACGTAAAGGTTTTACTAAATTCAGTTAACAACTAACAAGTTTCCTTTAAATTATCCACAGGGTTATCCCCACTCATCCACAGGAAAACCCTAGTTATCCCCAGATTTATCCATGTTATCCCCAATGGGTATTAAATGTGGGAATAAAAAATCCGGCTTCGCGCCGGATTCATTTTTCTAGAGAGTAGCTACTTTAACCGCCTCTTTAACATCGAGCCGTCTAAAATCTAGACCGCGTTTAAGCTGATGAATACCTTTGACATACCGCATAGAACCCGAAAGGGCGCGGATAACAATACTATGCGTGGTTACTCCGCCCTGACGATCATAATGAACTCCCTCTAAAAAGGGGCCATCTGTGATGCAAAAAAAAAAAAAAAAGGCATAGAGTGATGT
>JAGRBY010000192.1 GCA_020433835.1 Anaerolineae bacterium
ACGAATATATTCACGTAACATTAACAGATGGACGTAGGCTTTCCGTTCCACTCTGGTGGATACCCACCTTATACAATGCGACTGCGGAAGAGCGAGAAAAGTATGCGATTAACCAGAGCCGAACGGCCTTAATTTGGGATCCGGAAATCTGCGCCATTAACGATGAATTTCGGATCACTGACTATTTAGGCCCATTTAATCAACCAGTCACAAACGAGCAATCATAATAGTTGTACTTTTCAGGAACCATTCACCCCATACACCACCACATCATCATCTTCAAACACCACCGGCCAACCGAACGCCTCTTGCAGCCAGGGGCCGGCCGCGTTGTTGTGGTCGATAATATAGCGCACCTCACGTTCGACCAGCGCGGTTTGAATAGCCGCTTTGATAGCTGCCGGATCGGTCAAGCCAGCGCCTTCATCGCCCAATAATAACCGCACAAACGCTTTATCCAAAGTAGACTCATCTAAATAGGCCGCCTGTTCCTGCGGCAATCGCGCCAGCCAGCCGCCGATAAGTGGCTTGTGATGGACAGTTTGCGCATGCATCAGAAAATTAGCGTCCCATTTAATGTCGATAACAGCATATTGGGTTTGATCGGCAGCCAGGGTGTGGTAGAAGGCATTAACGTCGGTAGGCGTCAGGCGAAGGGGAATCGAGAGAAACTCAAGCAAAATGAGAATGAAGAATGAAGAATGAAGAATGAAGAATGAAGAATGGCTACGAACTGATGGCGATTGACGGCTGGTAGTTGCTGACAGACTGGCTGCGCCATACGCGGCCAATACGGCCAGCGCCAGCGAGGTCATCACCACGAAGCGGCCGGGGATGCCGGTAATGGCAAAGATGGGGATAAGAGTCGCCAGCCAATGGTAGGGCAGCGAGATGTCAAATACCTGGCCGTCAATTTGCAGCTGTGGGCCTAAGGCCAGCACAGTAAACCCGACAACAAGCGTCAGCCACCACCACGACTGCGGTCGCCAACGCTTGTCGAGCAGCCCCATCAGGCTTAACGCCACAACGCTATACCCCCAATAGGCCGATGCCCCCGGTTCGCGATTTTGGGCAGCATAGGCGATCCAGATATCTTCAAACCAGCTAGCCCAGGTTGAAGGCGGGCCGGGAACGAAGAAACTGAGCAGATCGGCGGAGTGGCGCAGCGGGTTATGCGCTCCAATCAGTGTAGTCGAGCCGAGCAGTCGAAACATCGGCAGCAGCAGCGGCAAGAGCAGAATGATGGCGGCGATTAGCACGGCGGCAATACGAATGAAGAATGAAGAATGAAGAATGAAGAATGAAGAATGAACTTTGGCGGCTGACCGCTGACCACTAACTGCTGATTGCTGACGGCTAACGGCTAACCGCTTGCGTCCCGGCCAGAAGACAGCGGCTAAAGAAAAGAGACCGCAATAGACCACATAGTACCAAGAATTGAGTGCGGTGAAGACCAGGAAAAAGACAGCCAGAACTGCGGCGCGTTTGTCGCCGCGTTCAAGAAATTTGAGAAGAAAAAGAATGTAGAAAGGCATCCATTGAAGTGTCGATAAGTTGAGGTGGCCGAGATCGACGCGCAGGAAGTGGTAGGGTGACAGGGTAAAGATCAAACCGGCGATAAAGGCAGCGGCACGATGGTGCGTTAAGTACAACGCTAATAAATACATACCGTAGCCACCTAACACAAACGAGAGCAGAATCATCAGGTTGTAGGTTACATCGCCGCCAAACAGACCGTACAATGGCAAAGCTAGCAAGCCGTCCGACAGATCAAGCGGGTGAAAGAGGAGAGTCACGCCTTCGGGGTAGAAAAGGTAGTTGGTGAAAAAAGGCTGCCGGCCTTCAACCAGCAGAGCCTGGCGAGTCCACCATAAGGCCCACAAATTTTGGCCCCAATCACCTAAGCCCGGCACCCAGCCGCGTAGATGGGTAACCAATGGCCATGTGGCGATGACGCTAATTAAGCTGTAACCAAGCATGGGGTAAAGATGTCGATTTTTCATAGGATGATCGCCGGCCGATTGGCGATTATGGCGGGCTTATCGGCCGTCTTTAGGGTAGGGATCATTCTACAACTACTGTGCCCACTTCCACAAAATCCACGCCGGTTTGGGTTAGCAGTCGGGCTTGGGAATCGCTGAAGTAGAGGCCGGCGATGAGACGATACTCTCCCGGTGGTGCCTCAGGCTGAATTTGAAAGGCGTAATCATCGACAACCGGTTGCTCCGGAAGCCACAGCGAAACAGGATACCAGCCGCCGCCCGGCACATTATCACGCTGTCCCCAAACCTGTCCATCAGGGCCGATCAGTTGGGTAAAAACGGTAACTCCTGGCTCGGACGGTTGGGATGTTTGCCAGATAAGCGCAAAGCGGAGCCAATCACCGGGAGACAGAGATGTTTGCGGCAAACTGCGGCCTATTAAAGTTACACCATTTTCAAAGGTAGCCGCTAACGGCTCAACGTCGCCAGATCGAGCGGCCGGATGAATGGTGACCGGCAGTGGCGGAATCATCTCAGAGGGGATGGTTACGCCTTCCTCGGTGACCGGTGGCCGCTCAGAGCCGTCCGGGCCGAAGACCGACACGCGCAGCCCGTACTGCCCGGCCGGCAGCGCACCGACCAGCGGCAAACGTCGGCTATCGACCCCAGTCTCGTTAGCCCAGGGGTAAGCCTCACTGACCGCAACGGCCCGACCAAAGGGATCGAGCAGTTGCACAACAGCGCGATCGCCGGGTTGGCCGTTCTGCCAATTGAGGGCCATCTGTAAATCACCACAGGCTGAGGGCGACTGTGGCTCCAGACGATAGCTAACTAGCTGCGAGCCATCAGCAAAGCGCAGGCCCAGCGGTTGATCTGGCCCACCAACCGCCGTGTCGGTTGATAGGATACTACTTTGAGGCGTTTCCGTACGGTTAAGCGTCGCCAGCCAAAGTTGGGTAATCTGCTCGACCGGTTGATCGTCCGGCAGCGGCACAATCACCGTTTGTGACTCGCCGGCCGGGGTAACCAGCGGCTCGGTGAAGTTTTTAGCGCTGCCGTCGGCAAACTCCAAGTGGCTGACCTGACGCACATCGGCCACGAAAGCAGCGTTACCGGCGTTGTGATAGGTTACTGCTGCCGCGTTCGGTATGCCGTCTAATTCAGCCCACTCGACAGAAACGCTGATGCTGTTCGAATCGGCCTGGCACTGAGTCGCAGCGATATCAATGACGAGCGTGTCATCGAATTGACGGATCGACTCGATGGCGGATAGGTAGCGCGGCAGCTCCGATAGAACGCGCTGCCAGGCTTCCGGTTCGTAGCTGTCGGAATGGAGGATAACTGTATCGACTCCTAACTGTTGGATGACATCAAGCGAACGCGGATCGGGGAAGGCGTTGAACCACGCGCGTAAATCTTTGTAGACCGGCGGGGTGAAGCCTGTGCCGCCGTTGGCGAGTGAGCGCCAATGGTGGGATGAATAATACTCGTAGAGAAACTCAGAGGCGTTGGCAAAGGGCAGTTCCAAGATTACGGCATCGTCTGGTGTTTGCTCACGTAAGTAGGCATAGACCGGCGGGATAGCGTTACCGGCCGGAAATTGAGGGCCGATAAGCGGCGCGGACCAGGATTCGAGGAGGATGAGGGCAATAAGGAGAATGAAGAATGAAGAATGGAGAATGGAGAATTGGAGAATTGGCGATTGAGAGATTAGGGGATTAGGGGATTGGGAGATTGGAGATTGAGGGTTGGAGCGGCGGGTTAGGAAGGCGAGTAGTTGGGCGGTGCCGAGACCGGCTAGAATGGAGAGGGTCAATAAAACAAGAACGCCGTAGCGGCCGGGAACGCGGATGCCTTGAAAGATGGAAATGTGGTTGTAGAGCCAACGGTAGGGTGAATATTCCAGTAAAGGGGCGAAAGTAGGGCCAAGAGCGTTTTCATTAAGGCCGAAAGAGAGAATGAGGGCGATGAGAGTGAGGAGGAGGAGGAAAAGGGTAATTGGAGACTGGAGATTGGAGATTAGGAGACTGGGAGATTGGGAGACTGGAGACTGGAGACTTGTCCTGAGCGAAGCCGAAGGATTGGAGATTGGGGGTTGGGGGTTGCGGTTTTGATTGGTAACAAGAGAGATGAGTGCGATGAGGACAAGAAGTATGCCGGTGATACCGGTAGGCATGAGGGGTTGGATTTGATGGTTGTCGGCGGGCCAGTGGCCGAAGGTCCAGCCATAGAGAAAGTTGTAAGGGATGGCGGTAAGATAATCGGTTAAGGCGGCGCTGTAGATACGGACTTCGCCGGGAGTGCGAACGGCAGCCATGACATCGCTAAAGCGAAGGTACATGTGCCAGATAGGCCAGTTGAGCGCAAGCGTTACCACAATGGACACAGCCGCCGCGATCCACAAGCCGGGCCGCCAATACACGCGGCCGGTCACCGTATAGACCAGCGCCAACAATACACAGGCGATGGTCAAGTTAAGCATAAAGTGAAAGCCGGATAGGGCCTGCATGTTAAAAAACAACGCAAACAGCACAGCATACCGTCGACCGGGTCGGGTCAGTGTCCAATGTAAGGCCAGCAGGGTGAGCGGCAGCCATTGGGTGATCAACAGTTCCAGGTGATTAAGCTGCCCAAAGCGATGGGGCGAGAAGGCGAACAGTATGCCCGCAACCAACCCGGCCCAACGGTTGGCTGTCCAGGCTGTGACCAGTAAGTACATTGCATACCCGGATAGCACAAATGTGATCAAAACGGAGAGATTCATGCCAACCAGGTGGCTGTCGGTGATGAGTAAGAAAGGCAGGGCCTGGGCGGCAATCAGCAAAAAACTTTCGCTGTAGGCCAAAGTTAGGGGATAGGGATAAAAAATGTTGGTATCGAAAATATGGGCGGCTGCCGTTGGGCCGCTAAGCAACGCATGCGCATTCCACTGCATCCGCCAGGCGTTGAGCAGCGGATCGGTCGGTTCTGGAACCATCGTTGTGAGATTGAGTGAGAGGGGATACAGCATCAAAATGGTCAGGCCAAGAAATAAGGCCACAATACCCCACTCTCTGGCATAGAACTTAGAGCCGGCACTGCGAGGGGTAGAATGTGATGAAGGCGCGTTTGGGGGCATAAGAAACGTGACGGTTAATCCACGTCTACGGCAGGCAGACGGGTTAGCCAGACTCTGTTTTCGGAGATGGGTGATTTGGCGCTGGAGATGGGCATGCGCTCGCCCGTGATGGAATCGTACATGCCCACGAAGATATCGTATTCCCAGGGGGGAACATCACGGCCCATCAACACGTCATAATGGTCTTCAATAATCTCGCCCGGCAGCCAGCCGCTGGTCGGCGATGTGCCTTGCACCGGCACGCTATCCCACTGCCCCCGAATCGACTGATCCGGCCCGGCAGCGTGGACGAAGACAGTATAGTTAGAGTGGGCAAAATCGAGACTACGCCAGTAAAGGGTTAGGCCAAACGTCTCTCGCTCTTTAAGCTCATAATCATCCAGGCGATAACCAACCAACTCAATTTCATCGTTGACATAGGCCGAAACGGGAATAACATCTTTAGGCAGGGTAAAGTTGCGTTCCTGAGCCTTCACCGTGACATCGGCGAGCGTGGTATGGGCCAGTTCTTGACCGGTGTCCGTATCGATCAGCGTGACCAACATGGGGTAATCACCGGCTAAAGCAACGGCGGGCACGCGGAACCGATAAGCCTCACCAACAATTTCAGAACGCCGCCAGTCATGGGGATTGTAGGCTGCCGAAAGCGGCTGGTCGGTGATAACATATTTCTTGCGCTGCGGATCGAGGAAAGAGAACTCTAATGTGTAATTTTGTTCTATCTTCTTGGTGGCTTGCCAGAAAATTTTGCCGACAATTTCGGCTCCCGGTGATATTTCCGTAGCGGCAAAGGTATGGCCCAGTAATGTCAGATTGTCACTTAATGGCGTTGCGTCCGCTGTGTCGATGTGAAGTTTATCGACTTGAGGCAGATTAACAGGCGGCGTGAGCGTTATCTCGCCCACATCTTTGACTACGCCTAAACTAAGCCCGGTTTCAAAATCATACAAACCCACTTCAAAATGATAGGTACCGGGCGGCGTGGCCGGATCGATAGGTAACTTATACTCATCCCGCAGGTAAAAACCGGGATGCCACCGATTGGTACGCCACAAGCCGGCCAAAATGATGCGGTCTATTTTACCCCAAACGTTGCCATCGTCATCGACTAAACTAATATAGATGTTGGTTTTACCATGGTTAGTATCGATGGCCCCCAACGTCTCCCAATACAGGGTTACCGGCAGACCATCTTTGAACTCTTTATAGCCCAGGTAACGGCCATTTTCTTTGATGTCATCAGCCACGTAGGCATCGGCGGGCATTTCCGTGGGAGACACATTAACGCCATAGAGACGGCCCTGACCGCCCAACAGCGCCTCGACCGGGAAATTAAAATCTTTCTGAGGGCTGGTGCCGATGACCGGCCCTTTGTAAATCCAGGCGTATTCGATGCCGTGCAGTTTAACAATGTACTCAGGCTCAATTTGCCGGAAATAGTTAAGGATTTCACCGCTGGGAAAACCGCGCTGAACTTGATTGATATAGAAAACGGTATAATCAGCCGCCAACGCGGCTTCTTGGCTGGAAAGATCGATGGTTTGGCCGCGATAGTAGGGCGCAAACTGATTGCTATACCAAGAAGCTACAACCGCATGCCGGTAATCGGCATGCTCGTTGAGGTAACGGGCCGCCAGATCCAACCCCTCACCCCAACCGACGTTGATTGTTCGGGGCGCGGTATCAGCGCCATTTAGCAGCGGGTTGAAGTAAGCCAGGTAGTAAGGGTGGTACCATAACACAAAGAAGATTTGCACCACAACCGCAGCCGATACCAGCCGCATGGGTGTAAGTTTCAAAAAGTTCAACACAGCGGGGAAATATTTGGCGATCAACCCCGCCAGCCACCATAAAGCCAGAGCCGAAAGCAACCCCACCGCAAAGAAAACCGGCAGAATATAGCGATCTCCCCGCCGAGAAATGGTAGAGACGGGAGCCATAAAGATAACAATATAGGCTACCAACCCCATGGCAATCGGCAAAACATCGGTGAGCCAGCTTTTGCGGGAGCGATAGGCCAGCAGCCCGGCCACGATCATCACCAATCCTGCGACAAATCCGATGGTTGTTAGCGGCGTTAAATGATAGGGAAAGACAACCAAATAGTACAACGCGCTTTGGTCGGTTTGCCCACCGCCCCAAAAAATGCCGGTAGTGGGGTGGTAAAGTTCGTTGACACTGTTCACATTTTCAACAAGCATCGAAATAGCCGTTACCGGCTGGCTCCACATCGACGGCCAGATGACGAAGATGGCGGCCACGGCAATACAGCCCCACCCCACAAGGGCGAAGATCAGTTTTTTCCAGAGCCGACCACGATCAACTCCTTCAGGCGGGAAGAGAGCGTAGAGTAACCCGCTAACCACTAAGATGGGGCCAAGAATGACGGCCGGTGTTTTGCTAAGCCCGGCTAACCCACCAAACAACCCCGACAGCAGCAGCCATTTCCACGAATCTTTTTTGAGAAAGAGCAGGAAGGCCAGAAAAGAAAGGAACATAAAATAGGCCATGGGGGCATCAACATGAATGATGCGGCTGTGAGCCAGAATAAAGGGGTCGAAAGCCAGGATCAAGGCGGCTAACAAGGCAATACGCTCATCAAGCAGGCGTTTGACCAGGAGGTAAATCCCCAGAATACTCAGGGCCGCAGCAATCGCCATCGGCACCCGAACCCAAACCAAAAAATCCAGAGGATAATCGAACACGCCAAATTGGGTTGTGACCTCGCGCAGCGTGCGCATAAAGCCTTCGGTCATCCACGGCAGCGGCAACCAGCCCAGGTAATGGGCCAGATAGCGAGCTGCCACCCCCAACGCTCCCAGAATGAGCGTTGGTACGCCGGGGTACCCCAAAATCAAAGCGCCACCAAAGTCTCCCCGGATAACCGAACGAAGGAAGTGGGTGGCAAACATAATTTGATCGTCTTCATCTGCCGTCATAAAAACATCAAGATTTAAGATACGCGGCAGTAAAGCGACCATAAAAATGGCAAGCGGCAGCGAGAGCGTGAGCCAACGCCCGCTAGCGGCGGCTATCGACCGGCGAGCCATGCCGGTGAACGACTTTTTTAAGTAAGTAGGTTTCTCCGTAAATATATCAGCCATACTGTTTACGAATTATGAATTATGAATTGTGAATTACGAAATTCTTTTTGAAACTTACAATTCATAAGGCATGGTCGCTTGGTATCTATACGAATATTAAGACAAAGACACAAATGTTTTTTCAATTTTGATCACTCAACGGTAATCGTAGTGAGCGAAATATAATCTTGATTTGTTTCTAACACAGGCAAACGCTCTAACGTTTCTAAGATATACATGCCGGTTACTAGACGATACTCGCCGGCCGGGAGTTCCGCCGGCAGCGGCAGCTGCACCATGTCGATGACCACTTCGCCTGCGGGCCACGCCTGGGTGGGCCAATAACCACTAAGCGGCTGGCTGTCGTGTCCGGCAACCAGAGCGCCACTGCTGTCGAGCAGTTGGGTAAAAATGGTATAGTTTTCCTCTAACGCCGTGTTGGCTTGCCAATAGACATCGATGGCCAGCGGTTGTCCGGCTGTGGCCGGCTGCGGCTCAATTTGATAGCCACGCAGCACCACGGCCTCACCTAACTGGGTATTCTGCTCATGCGGTATAGGTTCAGCGTCAGGAAGACGTCGACCAAAATGAATGATATGGTCGTTGTCCCAAACGTGATGAACCAGGTAATGATCTTCAACCCAGTCCAAATAATCCGGCAGCCAGGGCAGGCGTAAACTCCATTGCACCACGACCGGCGAGCGATAGCTTTCCGTTAAATCGATCATGCGCGCCGAAGTTTGTCGCTGGGCTTTAATAGCGACCAGCGCCACATCACCCAACGGCGGCGGCGTACGGCGATTCGCCATAAAAATGAGCAGTTGGCTGTCACCCATTAAAAAATCATCCGGTTGGGAGACGGCTTCGAGCAGATGTAGTGCTTCCTGTTCGCGACCGCCGGTAACGATAGTCGCGGTAGCCTGATTAGCCTTTACCATAGCCGACAGATTAAAAGCCGCCATTCCAAGGCCGAGCGCCAATAGAACAGCCATAATGAGCGCAGCACGCCGGATTCGCTGTGCCCAAAACAGAGCCAAGTGCGTAACGGCTGAAGCCGCCAGTAAGATCAAGGGCGGCAGCAGTACCAAAAAATGGTGGGCAAAAAGTGGCGTATGCCAGCCAAGCATGGCACAACCCGCCGCTAACCAGACGCTCCAAATCAAATTGTAAGGTACATGGTGAGTAAGTGAACCTGCTGGGGGCTGACTGTTCGATTGCAACACGTAGTTTCGTATCCAAGCCATCGAAACGCCCAAAATCGCCATAAGCCACAAACCCCAATGGCTGCTTATAAAGTCAGCAAACTGGCTTTGTGTTTCCGACCATGAACCGGGAATGGCTGCCCGCAAATCGCCTCGAAAGAGAACAAGTTGATCGTAAAGCGCTGCCGGATCGTACTGCATCAATACGACAACAAACGGCAAACTAAAACCGATCAGCCAGCCCAGGCCATCCAAGAGATAAGCCCGCCAATGTCGATTGAGAGACAACAGTCTGTGACCCCAGGAACCCGCTTGAGGTCCCCGATACAGCCACAGCAACAAGCCGATGGGCGCAATAACAAATGGGTTTAAGCTTTTGAACACAAAACTCAAACCCAAACATAAACCTGAGGCAAAAAGCCAGCTTCGATGTCCTTTTTGTAAAAAGAAAAATACCAGCGCCAGCGCCATAACCGCCAGTGCCGTAGCCGGAATTTCGGCCATAACCAGCCGCGAAAAGGTAAAAGCCAGAGGCGATAGCCCCACCCAAAACAGCGCAACCAGGGCAGCTAGCTTGCCTCCGGCGCGATACGCCAGCCAACTCAGCACGATTGTTAAAAGTGCAAATCCCAGCAGTGCGACCCAGCGCCCAGCCTGGATAGATTGTCCCCCCAACCGAAAAGCCCAGCCGATTGACTCGATGAATAACGGAGCTTGAACCGCCTGGGTTTCACTGTAGAGCGGATACCCGTCTACCGCCAGCCGTGCCCACATGAGATGAGCGCCTTCGTCGTTTGATAAACCAAACGCATCCAAATTTTGAGTCCGCCAGGCAAACAGTAGCCCAAACCCGACCAACCAGAGCACCCACCAAAACCACTTGGACATAACCAGATTATTCAGCTTTTGCGAAATCGCAAATTCTTCATTAGTCCGCGCAGTATACACCGATTAAACCTCAAGCGAAAGTGAATAGCCTAAGCCATTTTGCGTAATTTTTTGAAAGTGCGCTCTTTTTCACAATTGCTACGGAAATTTTTGGGACTCTTTGGAAACTTGTAAACCGTTTCATAATTTTGTTTTCTTCCTTGAAGATAGGGGTAGTAAGACAAATCGCTGATTTGTCTCAACCGAACAAGTCAGCGATTTGTCCTACTGTTTAGTCAGGAACCGAGACAGTGATGTGATCGCCGCCAGAATTCAGCAGCAGCCGTTCACCTGTATCAGGCTGATACAAACCGATGTGCAGGATATAGTCGCCCGGCGGGCGTTCGGATAGAATAGGAAACGCAACCGGATCGACTACAACCTCGCCCGGCTGCCACAGTGAGGTCGGGTACAGGCCGTTATCGGGGGCAGAGTCGTACTGGCCGTAAACCAGCCCATCCGGGCCGATGAGCTGCACAAACCGGACCCAATTTTCAGCCGGAGAGCGTGCCTGCCAACCTAGCGTTATCGCCACGGTTGTGCTCTGTTTTTTTAAGGGTGTAAGCTCACGGTAGCCAAGCAGCCGAATTTGATCACCAAAGTTGGCATCCAGCCGGTGGGCCAGGGCCGGCGACTCAAACTGACGCATAACCGGCCCCCCTTCCGGCATCGACCAACGCTGTTTGATGCGAGCCAGTTCGATTAAGGTACCATCGGCGGGTAAACGCGGAGCGACTTCGGTCGGCTGAGAGAAGGCGGGTCGATGGCGGCTGCCGGTATCCCAGACATCGGCACCGCTTACCATGCCAAAGGCCAAGTGATAGGCCGGCATCGAGCGGGTGTACCACGGCAATGTGTTGAAACGGACGCGGATGATGTCACCGACCGGCCACTGTTCGACCGGGTACCAGACCAGCGTTGGTTGTACATCGCTGGTAGCGCCAAGCGGCTGCCCGTCAGCATCGAGCAGATAAAGCACCGGCTGGATCGAGTTGAGCGGCTGCAAAGCTTCCAGATCGACCGTGACCTGAATCTCTTCCTGCCGATCAAAATGGAGGGTATAGCCGTGTAAGTGTATAACTTGACCGAAATCGACAGGAAAGTCGTAATCGGGAGGCGAGTCGGGGCGGGTAAAGGTGTAAAAAGTAGATGGTAGATTAGAGAGTGACAATTCATAATTCCTAATTCCTAATTCATCATTCGCAAGATGAAGGATGCCATC
>JAGRBY010000193.1 GCA_020433835.1 Anaerolineae bacterium
GGCACTTCGGTTCATGTGGCGGCCGGATTTATTGGCCTTACGGCTATTTTTTGGCAGGTGTCCTGGCTGTTTGAAATTGTAAAAATTTTGGGAGCCGCTTATCTGGTCTATATGGGCTACAAGGTCTTCGCCACGAAAACCCATCCGGTTGAGTTTACGTACCAAAAAGGCGCGGATCATTTCAGCCGGGCCAAAGCGATACGGATTGGATTTTACACCTGCGTCTCGAACCCTAAATCGGCGTTATTCTATCTGAGCTTATTCACCGCCGTCATTCCTCCTTCCAGCCCCGGCTGGGCGCAGGTGTTTATGGCTATTATGATGATTGTGTTATCCGTAAGCTGGTATTCTGGCGTTGCATTCTTGTTTTCCGAACCGCTGGTACAGCGGGGATATCGGAAGGTTGAGCGGGGGGTGAATTATGTGGTGGGCGGCTTGTTTATTGGGCTGGGGCTTCGATTGACGATGATGCGCAAATAGATGTCTCACGCCTTAAATGGAATAACACGCCGATGCTGGATGAGTTCGCCGTAAGGTTTTTTTGTTCCGGCGGGGAGGGTCGCCAGCCAAATTACATCGACAGCCGCCTGATCGGGACTTTGGGCCGCGCTCATGTCCGTAAACCAGGGACGCGATGCCGCCGTATCGACCAGGCCGGGGCAGACTGCGTTGATCAAAATGTCGCGCTGCTCCGCCTCATCTTGCAGCAGTCGGGCCATGACTCGCATCGCCGCCACCTGGCCGATTTTAGACGGGATGTTGATCCACTCCGGCCAGCCGGCCTGAACCGCATGTCCCTTCTGGACAAGGTGAGCGTACTCGTCCATAAGGGCTTCGACCGCCTCCAGGGTTAGCTGTGAGTCGGTAAATTTGTGGTGAAGGGGGGTAGGTAGATGCTGCAACGAGCCAAATGAACTCGCTACTACCAGAAAGCGGGCACCATCGTTGAGCAAAGGCATAAAGGCTTTGATGATGCGATAGGTGCCGTGGTTATTGGTGTCGATGAATGGGGCGACCTGTTGGGCGGGCGGTATTGATGGTGAGATGCGGGCTGCCGCGTTGGAGATGACAACATCTACCCCACCATGCTGTTGCTCGATAAATTCAGCGAACGCGGTAATCGACTTATCATCGGTTACGTCCAGTACGTGAAATTGTGGTGATAATCCTTCGGCCTGTAACTGTCGTACGGCAGCTTCTCCGCGCTGTTGATCGCGGGCGGTTAAGTACACTATACCCTGGTCTCCCCATGTTTGGCATAAATTTCGAACCAAAGCCAGCCCTAACCCCTGGTTGGCCCCGGTGACAATCGCTACATTTGGCATCGCCTTTCCTCGCTGTGCTTGTTATGGGTTTCCGTATGGGCTACCGTATCATACGATGTTAGTAATGTCTAGTAGGCACTTTTTGGTAACCGAGGATAAACGCGACAGGCAATGAAAATGTATCGGAGCAACAAAGCTTGCTTTGTTACGTAGTGTTGAAGGTGAGTAAATCTGAGCAACTGCAAGTCGCCTTTGAGGCGATAGCTGTTTAAGTGTTAATATCCCCACGCTACAGCCAACACAGTCAGCAAACCCCAGCCTAACTCCGTAATGCCGATGACTTTAACCGGCACGGGCCGTCGATAGCGAGACAGACCGCCGATGGCCCGTGCCAGTAATAAGGCAAACACGGCCAGGATGAGCCGGGGCAGTAAATTGAGTCCAATCAACCCACCCACAGCAACCAGCGCGGCGAGATGCGCTCCCCACACCAACGCCGGATGGTGCGATTTACCGCGATCCAGCCGCAATCGGGCCCGGACATATAAAACGGATGGCACCGCTCGACCTACCAAGACTGCCCACAAAGCCAGCGCCGGTGCAGCCATCCAGCCGCCGGCTAAGGCGATGCTGGTCGCTGTGGCCGCGAAAGCAACCGGCCCGGCCAGTTCGGCTTGCCAACTGCGGCTGCGATTTTGCGTGTCGTACAGGAAAAAAATCAAGCCAAAAGGCAGTGCCGGGAGTATCGGCCATAATGGCCACCAGCCGGCCTGCCAAAGGCCGATGAGCAGCCCTCCCAGAGCCAGCAGCCCGTAGAGTCTCACAAATCGAAGCGCCATCTGCCTGCGAGCCAAGCGTTTTTGTTTGTGGCTGGTTTGAGCCACCTTTAACGGCCAGCGCAGCAAAAAGAGACCAAACGCACCCATTGCCAGTCCCAGGCCACCCCACGAGGGCGCGACGAGAAGCCCCAATAGGATCGGCTCTAAGGTTAAACCCCAACTGCCGTGTTCAGCCGGCAGGGCGATAGATCGCAGGCGCGGCGGAGCAGCCGTTGCCATGTTAGGCTTTGTCCGGTTTGATGATGACCAGCAGCATCTTAAAGTTGGTGGGGGCAGCTACTGCATGAGGAATATTAGCCGGCATTACCACCGCTTGCCCGGCAGCTACGCGCATTTCTTCATTGTCGATGGTGATAAGGGCTTCGCCATCGACAATGTGAACGAGCGCGTCACCGGAAGCCGTGTGGGTACTCAATCCTTCTCCGGCGGCAAAGGCAAACAACGTCACGCTAACACCACTATTTTGGGCTAGTGTCCGACTGACCACTTGACCACTTTGGTATTCAACCAGCGCACTTAAATTGATCGCTTCAGAAATAGGTATGTTTTTGATCATCAAGCCCACCCTTTAAATTCGTATGATCTGTAAAGCATACCTTACTTATTGAGGTTGAGCAATCAATAGGATCGTCTTGATAAGATGTAAGTAGATGGGGCCGTAAGTAACATTTTTGGAGATGAGGAGATTGGGAGATTGTTAAGGGCAATCTTTCTATCTCCTCATCTCCCTGAACTGTAGCGTGGTTAGTGCTTCTACGACCGAACAATCTGATGATTTGACGTGTTCGCGCAGATGATACACTTCACTGCATTCCGGTTTTTTCAGTATGGCCCCCAACTGACTTAGCAGCGCTCGATCCGGATCATTGGCTAATGCCTGTTCAGCCGCAGCCAGAATAGTTGTAGCTGTCTCGCGAATGGTCGGGCTTTCGAAACCGTGTTTGGCGCTGTGCTGATGGAGAGCAACATCCGGCACTGAGGCACGGTCGGGGAGCGTTTGATCGAGGATCAATCCTTTAAGCAGCGCCAGTAAGCTACCGTAGAGCGAAAAGTCGCGGCAGCTATCGCAGGCTTTGAACTCAATACGGCCAATTTCCGCTTCGAGCCGGGCCAGTGATGTTAGCGAGGGTTTGCTTTCCAGCATTTCGGCCTCATCTTCGACAAATACCAGCACCGCCGGGCGTACATCGTGGCGCAAATAGTTTCGTACCGATAACCCATCCCACAGTTGACCAGCATAAAAAGGTGCGCTAAAGCTAAACGGCACGATAAAGGGACTGTAGGCCGTCAGCTTTCGGCCCAGGTCAAGCCTTGCCGCTTTCGATAAACCATCGCGCGAAATGTTGAGGTCGGGGCCGTAGGTCAGTTGTGAAATGTTGTCCGTTACCAATGCTGGTGCCTCGGTTTCAAGCGAACATTCATAATCACTGAGCGGGGGATTGGGCTGGAACTCGGTTTGGATGGGGTTAAAGCTCAGCGCGATGGGCTTGTAGCCGAAGCGCTCCGCCACCGTACGCAGGTTGTTGAAGCTGTCAACCAACTCGTCGACGGCTCCGGTGATGGTCGGATGAATTGTTGTGCGAATCTCGATACCTTTGGGCGTGCAACCCAGCGAGACCTCGCCTTCGCCAAAACGTTCGAAGCCTTCGATATACCAGCGCTTGTGTTTGATGCCCGCATCGCCAATGCGTAACTGAGGATAATCACTGTCATAGATGGGCAGTTCGGCTACTATCTGGGCAAAAGCATCGAACGAGGTGTTGGTAAAGTCGGCAAACTGGCCGGCCTGGTTGATAAAAGCGACTTCATGCTCGATTCCAAAGCGAAATGTCATAAAGGTAAAATCCTGATCTTAATGTGAATGAATATCCACGGCTTCGAGTTTCAATTTCAGGCTGTCTAGCCTATCATACTTCGAGTCCCAATCATCTTGCAATTCACCCATATTCCACGTTGGTGAGCCGACGATGAGGGTATCACAATCCTTCATTTTTTGAACATCAACCAGGCGGGTGTCTGATCAACCAACCAACCAACCAACTATCTCTAACACCTTGAGTGTAAAGCCTTTCACCCCATCTATCAATAACCTTCTGTGAAAAATATTCCTTATGGGAGTGCAACAATTTTCTTTAATCCGGACAGGTTCAATTATTAACTGCGATTAACTTTTGAATTTGCTTTCCAAAACTTTCGGCGATGCTTGATCCCCAGCCATCGCTGCAAAAGAGCCAGGCTTTTCAGTGTTTCAATATTTTCCCTTCTTATTCACAACAAATCGCTTCGATTGAACTGTTCTCCTACCCTCTAAGCGCTTGTCTCGCTGCTTTATCCTCCTTTGTATCACATCTTCATAAAATCTTTATAACTTCTGCAAAATTTCTCTTTATCTTTATTTTATACTGAGACCAAGTGATTAAATACTCTTTCTGTACGGAGATAGAGAGGGAGAGAAATCCCCAAAGTTTAACCTCTTCATCTCTCATCTCCGTTTTCATACAGAATACACACGTTCTCAATGAGAACAGGAGGAAACAATGGTTAAAAGAAAAACAACATTTTTGTTCGCCGGCTTGCTGTCTTTGTCGATGCTGGCAGCGTGCAGCAGCAGTGTCGCCCCGATCCTGTCTTTCGATCAACAGATCGACAGCAGTGGTGTAAGTGACACGACCACGGTTATTACCGATACCACCGAAGTCAACGCCGATATGGGCGCGGCTTCGGTGGCCGATGCCGCCGCGGCCAACCACAAAGACCACGACGACGAAGAAGATTATGTGTGGGATAGCAACGCCGTCATCGCCATCGCCCTAAACGGCGACTCGATTGCCGCCGACAGCGATGGCGTTACGATTGACGGCAGTACCGCCACCATCACCGCCGCCGGAACCTACAGCCTTAGCGGCACTTTAGAAGACGGCCAAATTATCGTCGATACCGACGATGAAGAGATTGTTCGGCTCATCTTGAATGGGGTCGATATTAGCAACTCGACCAGCGCACCGATTAATATCACCGCTGCTGAAAAAGTGATGATTGTTCTGGCCGACGGCACAGAAAACACACTCACCGACAGCGAGTCCTACGTTTTCGAAGATCCGGAAGAAGATGAACCCAACGCGGCTCTATTCAGCAAAGCCGACATGACGATCTACGGCAGCGGTTCGCTGACGGTTAACGCCAACTACAACGATGGTATCGCCAGCAAAGATGGCCTTATCATCGATAGCGGTACCATTACGGTTAATGCGGTCGATGACGGCATTCGCGGCAAAGATTACCTTATCGTCAAAGACGGCACCATCACGGTTGATGCTCTGGGCGATGGTTTCAAATCCGACAACGAAGACGATACCGATAGAGGCTACATTGCCATCGAAACCGGCACCATTACCATTACTGCCGGGGGCGATGCCATCCAGGCCGAAACCGATGTGATGATCAGCGGCGGCGATTTCACGCTGACCTCCGGTGGCGGCAGCGCCGGTACTCTCGAGGAAGACGCTTCGGCCAAAGGCATCAAAGCCGCTGTCAATGTCAATATCGACGGTGGAACCTTTACTCTTAATACAGCCGACGACGCCATTCACTCCAATGGCAGCCTGGTTATTAATGATGGCACATTTGTGATAGCCACCGGCGATGACGGCATCCACGCCGACTCGACGCTGGAGATCAACGCCGGTGACATCAACATTACCGAGTCCTACGAAGGTATCGAAAGTGCTGTGATTACCATCAACGATGGCGACATCAACATTGTCTCAAGGGATGACGGTTTGAACGTGGCCGGTGGGAATGACGGCTCCGGTATGGGTGGCCCTCCGGGAGGCCCCGGTGGTGAGTTCGGTCGCGGTGGTGGCCCCGGCGAACAAGGTGATATGCCGGAACCCGGTGGTGGTCGGGGGCGAGGCCCGAGACCGGAAGGTGAGCCAGGCCAAGGTGGTGGGTTTGATCTGGGCGGCTTGTTTGGTCAAGCGGGTGGCCCGGGTGGCGACGGCTTTGCAGCCTCCGGCAATTACTACCTTTACATCAACGGCGGTACGATTGTGGTCAACGCTGGTGGTGATGGTCTCGATGCCAACGGCTCTATCGAGATGACCGATGGACTGGTTATCGTCAATGGCCCAACCAATAGAGGGAATGGTGCATTAGATTATGATGGCTCGTTCACGTTGAGCGGTGGTCTTATCGTCGCCGCCGGTAGCTCCGGAATGGCCCAGGCACCCGGTCAGACATCGACCCAACCCTCTGTCCTGATCAATTTCGACTCAACCCAGGCCGCCGGCACGCTGGTGAATATTCAATCGGAAGATGGGCAAAACATTCTCACTTTTGCACCGAGTAAAGAGTTCCAGTCCATCGCCTTCTCTTCGGCAGAACTGACCGAAGGCACAACCTACCAGGTTTACCTCGGCGGCAGCGCCACCGGCACAGTGACCGACGGCCTGTACCAGGACGCCACCTATACGGGAGGCACCAACTATACAGAATTTACAATTTCTGATATCGTTACAAGAGTAGGCAGTAATTCCAGGTGGTAGTTTGGGAGTAGGGAGCAAGAAGTAGGGATTAAGGGCAACCCGACCGCTTCAACCTTCCTCCCCATTACGTCTGATTTGGCCAAGCACTCTACGGCCAAAAAAATGTAACAATACCATCCTTATAGACGCAAGAGACGCAAAGGTTTTATCACTTTTGCGTCTTTCGCGTCTTTTGCACTTCTAGCAAGAAAAGGTTTTTCGACCTGATTTTTGGCCAGTAACCAACCAACTAACCATCAAACCAACCACCCAAGGAACCCGATGTCAAGAAAAAGCTTCACCCTTTTCGCCCTCCTGCTTATGACCATACTTACCATCGTCGCCTGCGGTCAGGCTGACACTCCCGAAACCGCACCGACCAATCTACCCCGCCCAACCGCCGCGCAAACCTCCTACAAGGAAGCCACTGTCGATGACTCATCCGCCGATCTCTCCCCGGATGCGCTTGATGACTTTGTCGACTTTGTTGAGGAAAACCGCCAAGCTTATGAGATACCGGGGTTGGCGGTGGCCGTTGTTCGAGGTAATGAAATCGTGCTGGCCCAAGGTTTTGGCGTAAAGGATATTCGCGGCGATGATCCGGTCACGCCGGAAACGCTCTTCCACATTGGCTCCACCAACAAATCGGTCACGGCGATGCTCATCGCTACATTGGTCGATGACGGCCTGTTCGATTGGGATACGCCCGTGGTTGAGATTGTGCCCGAATTTGAGCTGTCTGATGCCGAGTCAACGCAGCAAGCCACTATCCGCCACCTCTTGAGCATGAGCAGCGGCATCCCCGATGACGCTGAAGATGATTTCGACCTCGAAGATGCCGACGCCGCCGATGTTTTCGATCTGGTGGCCGAAGCCGAGTTGTTAGGGCCACCGGGCGAGGTCTTTAGCTACAGCAACCCCTCGAATGCCATCAGCGGCTATATCGGCGTTCTGGCCGACGGCGGCGACTTCGACAATCTATATGAAGGCTATGCCGAGCAGCTCCAGCGGCGAATCTTCGACCCCATCGGCATGGAGAGCGCGACCCTGTCGGTTGAGGAAGCCCACGCCAACCCCAATATGTCGGCCTCGCATATCTTTGAAGACGGCGAGGTCGTTGTAGCCGAGTCGTATGATTTTACCGGCGACCCGCTGGCTCCTTCCGGCTCCATCAAAGCCAGCGTTGTCGATATGGCCCGCTATATGATCACGCAAGTCAATCGCGGCGTAGCGCCCGATGGAACCCGCGTAGTCTCCGCCGCCAACCTGACCGAAACCTGGCAGCCGGCCATCGACACCGGCGAAAACACCGATTACGCCATGGGCTGGGAAGTCGGTCGCAACGAAGAAGCCGACGTCATTTGGCACGAAGGTGCATACGACAGCTTTACCTCAATCCTGGTCTTCATGCCCGCAACCAAAAGCGGCCTGGTGGTCCTGACAAACCTGGATGATCCCGATGATTTCTTGGAGGTCATGCGCAATGAATTTACGAAGTTGATCACATCCGGCTGATTCGACGTGCGGTGTTGTATTTCCTGCCTCAACCTCAAACGTTTCGATCCCGTTATACTTTCAAACGGTAGCCCACGCCCGGCTCGGTAATGATGTGTTTGGGGCGGGTGGGGTTCTGCTCGATTTTGTGGCGGAGGTTGCTGATGTTGACCCGCAGTAAATGGGCCTCGCCCTCGTAGCCCAGGCCCCAGACCTGGCGCAGAAGCTGCCGGTGGGTGAGCACCTTACCGGCGTGGCTGACCAGCACGCGCAGAATATCATACTCAGTCGGCGTCAACTGAATCTCGATGTCGTTGACGGTCACCACCCGGCGCGCCAGATCGACGGTGAGATCGGCCGAGGTAAATATCGCTTCCGTTTCCGGCTGGCCGACCCGGCGCAGGGCCACCCGTACCCTGGCCATTAACTCGCCCATACTAAAGGGTTTGGTTAGATAGTCATCGGCCCCGGCATCGAGCGCGGCAATCTTATCGGCCTCCTGCTCGCGCACCGATAGGATAATAATCGGAATTTGCGTCCATTCCCGCAAACGTTTCGTCACCTCGATGCCGTCGATATCCGGCAGCCCCAGGTCGAGAAAGATAAGATCGGGCCGGTGGTTAATGACCGCTAAAATGGCGGCCTCGCCGTGGTCGGCTTCAAAGACGGTATACCCCTGCGCGGTGAGCGAGGTCTTCAGAAAACGGCGAATCGCTTGTTCATCGTCAACGACCAACGCCCTTAAGTTGGTATCAGTCATGGGGCTGCTCCACAGGAATGGTCAGCGTCACAATCGAGCCGCCCTTTGGGTTTGGCTCGGCCCAAATTTGGCCGCCGTGCGCCTCAACCAGCCCTTTGCAGATCGACAGCCCCAGCCCGGTGCCGGCCATTTTATCGGTATGTTGCACCCGGTAGAACTTGTCGAAGATGTGGGGCCGGTCGGCTTCAGGGATGCCGATACCCTGATCGATCACCTCCAGCCGGAGCCGGCCCGGCTCCAGCCGCACCCGTATTAAAATAGGCGCGTCGGGCGGCGAATATTTGAGCGCGTTATCGACTAAATTTACCACAACCTGAACCATCAGCCTAAAATCGAGCGGCACCAAAGGCAGCTCCGACGGCAGGTCCACCGCAATCTCACGCGACCCGATCCGCTCATCGAGCTGGCTCAAGGCCACGCCGATGATATCTTGCACGTCGCTCAGCTCGCGCCTAACTTTAACCGCGCCCGCTTCCAACCGGGTCATTTCCAGCAAATTACCGACCAGACGGTTGAGCCGGTCGGCCTGCTCCCAGGCGGTGTTGATCAGCAGCCGTTGAGCCGTCTCATCCAACAGCGCACGATCATCGCGCAGGCTGCTTAGCACACCCGTAATCGACGCCAACGGCGTGCGTAAATCGTGCGAGATCGAGTTGAGCAGGGTGGTTTGCAGCTTTTCCGTCTCTTTGAGCAGTTCGGCGGCCTGCGCTTCGGCAAAAAATTGCATGCGCTCGATGGCCTGAGCCGTTTGATTTACAACAGCCTGAAGCCAGCGCCGCTGTTCCGGCAGCAGCGAGGGCGCATCTTCCGGGAAGAGCAGGCCCAACACCGCCGCCACGCCATAGGCGGTCTTTAAGGGATAGTACAGCCCCCTGGAACCGGCTAAGGTGTCGGTGCCGCGACCGGCGGCCTGACCGTGCTGCCAGACCCAGGTGGCCACGGCCAGTTCACGCTCGGTCGGCAGCGGCCCGGCCGGGGCGATGATGGGGGTCAACTTATCTTGGGCTGAAGCATCGGGTATCAGCACCAGCACCTGGCCCTCCAGGGTTTGCTCCAGATGGCGAATAACGGCCTGGGCGATATGCTCCATATCGCCTGAGCCGGATAAACTCAAGCTTAACTCGTACAGGGCTTGCGTTTCGGCCGCCCGCCGGCGCGCCGCTTGGGCCTGATTGCGGGCCTGGGCGGTGAGCGTGCTGACCACCAGGCCGGCCGCCAGCAGCCCGCCGAAGGTCAGCAGATATTCGGCGTTGGCGACAACAAAGGTGTAGTAAGGCGGCACAAAGAAAAAGTTGAACGCGGCCACACTCAAGACCGAAGCCAGCACCGCCGGCCGATGGCCAAACGAGAGCGCGGCGACGATCACCGCAATCAGATACAGCATCACCAGGTTGGTCGGTTCGATCAACGGCCGCAGTGGATAGCCCACGACCGTGGCCAGCAGCACCAGCCCGATGCTCTTGAGGTAGTGCGACCAGGCCGGGCCGGCGGCCACAGCCGACGGGGCCGCCGGAGCCGGCGACGGGGTATCGCTCCGGCTGTTGATGACATAGATGTCGATATCGCCACTCTGCCGGACAATCTGGTCGATGACCGACCCGCGCCACAGTTCTTGCCAGTGCGGGCGCAGCGGTTTACCGGCCACAATCTTGGTGATGTTGTGGGTCTGCGCAAACGGCACAATCGCCTCGGCTACGGATGAGCCGGTCAGCGTCAGGGTCTCAGCGCCCAAGGTTTCGGCCAGGGTCAGGGTTTGGGTGACCCGCTCTCGGGCGGCGGCCGGTAAGTCGGCGGGGCGGCCGGTTTCTACATAAACCGCATACCATTCGGCGTTGAGCCGGGTAGCCAGGCGGCAGGCGGTGCGCACCAGCTTCTCGCTCATCGGGCTGGGGCTAACAGCCACCAAAATGCGCTCGTGGGCCGGCCACGGCCCGGCGATGGCGTGGGTTTGCATGTAGGCCCGCATCTGTTCGTCGATGCGGTCGGCGGCCTGGCGCAGCGTTAGCTCGCGCAGGGCGGTTAAATTCCCCCGGCGAAAAAAAGACGCGGCCGCTCGTTGGGCCTGGGCCGGAATATAAACCTTGCCCTCCTCCAAACGCTGAAGTAACTCATCGGTCGGCAAATCGACGATTTTGATCTCGTTGGCTTCTTCCAGAAGGCGGTCCGGCAGCGTCTCGCGCACCACTACCCCGGTGATCTGGGCCACCACATCGTTGAGGCTCTCCAAATGTTGAATATTGAGGGTGGTGTAGACATCGATGCCGGCTGCCAGCAGTTCCAGCACATCCTGAAACCGCTTACTGTGGCGCGATCCCGGCGCGTTGGTGTGGGCCAGTTCATCGACCAGCGCCACCTGCGGGCGGCGGGCCAGCACGGCGTCAAGGTCCATTTCCGGCAGCGTCACGCCTCGGTAGGCCACCTGCCGGCGGGGGATCAGCTCCAATCCGGCCAGCAGGGCTTCGGTTTCGGGACGGCCGTGCGTCTCCACGTACGCGACCACCACATCCTGTTCTTCGGCCTGGTGCCGGCGGGCGGCCTCCAGCATCGCATACGTTTTGCCGACGCCGGCCACGTAGCCCAAAAAGATTTTGAGTTTGCCCCGCACCTGTTGGGTCTCGGCCTTCTGCACCTGAGCCAGCAG
>JAGRBY010000194.1 GCA_020433835.1 Anaerolineae bacterium
CCTTTCACTTCGATGGTTGATGTGGTCATAAGAGACCTCCTTCTACATGTCTTACTGCCTCAATAAAAGCTCTCACCTTCTGGTGATCTTTCTTGCCCTTCTGGGCTTCAACGCCACTACTAACATCAACCCCCCACGGCGCGACAGCACCAATAGCTTCGACCACATTGGTCGGCGTCAGGCTGCCGGCCAGCATAATGGGATATCGATGCGCAATGTTAGCGGCTATACTCCAATTGGTGACGTGACCGGTGCCACCGTAAAGGGTGGGGTGGTAGGCATCGAGCAAAACAGCGGGCAGAATTTCAGAATTTGGTGATTGTGTAAAACGTTCAATAAGGTCGTTCGCATCCTCTTGCGATTGAGGACGAAGAGCTTTATAGGCCTGTCCTTTCAATCGAGCAACATCCTCTGGTGACTCATCGCCATGCAACTGAACGGCATCGAGCCGACAGTAATCGACAATTTGCTGTACACGCTCCAATGACTCATTTACAAAAACGCCTACAAAAATAGGGTGCGCGTCTGCGGTTTCAGATAGCTGAGCAACAATCTCGCGCACTGTCTCAGAAGCCACATAACGCGGACTTGGCTCGTAAAAGATAAAGCCGATCAAATCCGCGCCAGCCTCAACCGCTACATTAGCATCCTCTAAATTGGTTAACCCACAAATTTTAACTTTAGTCATAACTCTCCGACAAGGCTAAGGCTGAGGCAAAGTCATGGTGTTTCCTACGCAAAAACTCTTCAACCCTACAAACTCCAAAAACTCTAAAAACTCAATAACTCTCGAACTTTCTTACCCACATCCTTCGATTTTACCAGCGCCTCACCGACCAAAATTGCATCGACGCCTTCTTGGCTTAAACGCGCCACGTCTGCCGCCGTATGGATGCCGCTTTCGGCTACAAAGCAGATACTGTCTGGAACGTGCTGGCGTAATTCGATGCAGTTGTTCAGATCAACCGAGAAGTCATGCAAATTACGATTATTGATGCCAATAAGGCGCGGTTCGAGCGGCAGCACGCGATCTAATTCAGTTCGATTGTGAACCTCAATCAACGCAGTCATCCCCAGCTTACGGGTGAGTGATAACAACGACGCCATCTCATCATCTTTCAGCACAGCGGCAATAAGCAACAGCGCATCGGCTCCCGCCGCTCGAGCTTCATACACCTGGTAAGGATCAAATATAAAATCCTTGCGCAGTACAACGGAACGTTCCTCGCCCATCTCCTGCTTGAGATGATCGCGAATTTGGGTTAGATAGGCCAATTTACCTTGAAAATAGCGTGCATCGGTCAAAACCGAGATAGCCGCCGCGCCATGTTCGGCATAGGTTGAGGCCAGTTCGATTGGATCAAATTTATGACGCAGCAGCCCTTTACTCGGTGATGCTTTTTTTACTTCGGCAATCAACGCGATTGGCTCCGCGGCCCGCAGCGCCGTGACAAAATCCTTAGGTCGCTCAGCCAACTTTGCTTCAGCGCGCACGAGCATTGGCTCGCGGCTCTGCATTTGCTTCGGCAGTTCTTCGATGCGTTTGTACTTTACTATGTCATCAAGGATTGTCATGAGCTATTCCTCTAATTCGAACAGGCTATTCCGCGTTTTCAATAAACTTAGTCGGCTTTACCTACGTTTTGCGTGAACGCGACAAATCGCTGCAAGACGTCCATCGCTGCGCCGCTGTCGATACTCTCACTAGCCAGTTTGATGCCTGCTTCCAGTGAGTCCGCTTTTTCGGCAGCCACTAAAGCCGCCGCCGCATTGAGCAGCACGACATCGCGACGTGGGCCTGTCTCTTGCCCCGATAAAATTGCTCGGGTGATCTCGGCATTCTGCTCAGCCGTGCCGCCGAGCAGATCATCAATGCTGGCTTTGGCAAAACCCAGCTCCGCCGGATCAAGCGTTTCGGTGGTCACCTGTCCATCTTTAAGGCGGCTAACTTGGTTGGGGCCGGTAGTCGTCAACTCGTCAAGGCCGCCATGACCGTGATAAACAAAAGCGCTCTTGTTACCGAGTTCACCCAGCACTTTCGCCAGCGGCTCGGTTAAACGGCCATCGTACACACCTACCGCCAGTGACTTAGCATTGGCCGGATTGGTCAGTGGCCCCAGAATGTTGAACACCGTTCGCACACCTAATTCGCGTCGAGGGCCGATAGCGTGCTTCATCGCCGGGTGATGCTTAACCGCAAAGAGGAAACCAATGCCCACTTCATCAATAGCCGCGGCGACCTGCTCCGGCTTCAAATCCAGATTGACGCCTAATGCCGCCAATACATCGGCGCTACCACTCTTGCTGCTGGCGGCGCGATTGCCGTGCTTGGCTACTTTCTGCCCGGTTCCGGCTACTACAAAAGCGGTGGTCGTGCTAATGTTGAACGTCCCGACACCGTCACCGCCGGTACCGACCACATCGACCAGTTCCTCCGGCGGGGTGTTCGGTTTTACCTGCACCGCGGCCCGACGCATAGCCCGGGCGCTGCCGGTAATTTCCTCAACCGTCTCACCTTTCATGCGCAGCGCCATCAGATAAGCCCCGATCTGCGAGGGTGTCGCCTCACCGGCCATAATCTGTGACATCACCTCTTCGGCTTCCTCAAACGAGAGCGACTCACCGCTCATGACTTTGTTGATGGCCGTTTTAATCGGCATGATAATAGGTGGCGGCGTATCGGCTTTGGGTTCCGGTGACGACACGGCTACAACGTCCGGTTGACCGCTGCCCTTTAACTGCAAAAAGTTGTGCAGCATTTCGTGGCCGTATTCAGTCAAAATCGACTCCGGGTGAAATTGAACACCGACAACAGGATACTCTTTATGATGAAGCCCCATCACTTCAGCTGCTTCACCGCCTCGGGCCGTTACTTCCAGACAGTCGGGCAGCGGTTCCTGCACAATCAAGGAGTGATAGCGTGTTGCTGTCAGTGGCGAGGGTAGGTTGTGGAAAACGCCGCGTTGGTTGTGTTCGATAGCCGACACTTTGCCGTGCATCACAAACTTAGCCCGGATAATTTTACCGCCAAAGGCTTGACCAATAGCCTGATGGCCGAGACAAACACCAAAAATGGGAATCTCTTGATGAAAGCGCTTAATCAAATCAACCGAAATACCGGCATCATCCGGCGTTCCCGGCCCCGGCGAAATCACAATGTGGTCCGGTTTCATCGCCGCGATTTCATCCAAGGTGATGGTATCGTTGCGTCGAACCTCGACCTTCTGACCAAACTCGCCTAAATATTGAACCAGATTATAGGTAAACGAGTCGTAATTATCAATCACTAAGACCATAATATCCTCCTTAAGCATGGAGATAAGGGACGAGTATTAGAGTATAGGCAAATAAGAGTGAAAAATTGTGAATTGTGAATAATTAATAATTAATTGTGAATGAATTTAACTTCACAATTAACACTTCACAATTCATTATTCACAATTGCTTTTTATCAAGTTAGCCTCTGCTACTACTAAAATAACTTCAGACGCTAATCTCCAGTCTCCCAATCTCTAATCTCCTTAAAATTTTATACGCAATGAAAATGTAAACGTTTACTGATTCTTCTCAGCATACTCCACGGCTTCGGCCATGGCCCTCGCCTTATTCAAGCTCTCTTCATATTCTTGTTGAGGAATACTATCGGCGACGATGCCGCCACCGGCCTGAATGTTAACACGATCACCCTGCATTACCACAGTGCGAATAGCGATACAGGTATCCATATTGCCGTCGTACCCCACATAGCCGATCACCCCGCCGTAGATACCACGCCGGGTATTTTCCAACTCGTCGATAATTTCCATCGAACGAACCTTTGGCGCTCCGGTTAAGGTGCCGGCTGGAAAGGTTGCCCGCAGCAAATCAAAGGCATCGTACGAAGGCATCAGTTTGCCGCGCACTTCAGAAACAATGTGCATCACGTGTGAGTAGCGCTCGATGACCATGAGTTCGGTGGGGTGCACCGTGCCGTATTCGCATACCCGGCCTAAATCGTTGCGACCGAGATCGACCAACATAACGTGCTCGGCGCGTTCTTTGATATCCTCAAGAAGTTCCTTGGCCAGCGCCTCATCCTCATCGACGGTTACTCCGCGCCAACGCGTGCCGGCAATAGGCCGTAGTTCGGCTTCACCATCTTCCAGCCGAACGTGCATTTCTGGACTGGCTGAGATGATATGCAGCGGCAGGCTGTTGACACCCCCCGGAAAGCGCATAAAAACCATGTACGGCGATGGGTTGTGCATCCGCAGCGCCCGATAAATGCTAAACGGGTGAGCCGATGTTTGGCGCGATAAGCGCTGAGATAATACCACCTGGAAGATATCGCCGGCGGCGATGTACTCTTTGGCCTCTTCAACCATTGCTTTGAATTCATCCGGGGTAACGTTCGACTTTAATTCGTTGTCGTCAACTTGCCGGCGCGGCGTAATTTCCGGCAGGGGAGCCTTGAGCCGGGCCACCACTTCATCGATTCGGGCGGTAGCGCGTCGATAAGCAGAACGAATATCGCCCCGTGTCAGATCGGCATAAGCCACAACCTGAAGCCGCTGGCGAGCATGATCGAAAACCACCACCGTGTGGGCAATCATAAACGCCGCTTCCGGCAGCTTAAGCGCGTCAGGATTGTTATCCGGGAGTCGCTCAAAACGGCGAACTCCATCGTAGCTTAAAAAGCCAACTGCGCCCCCGATAAAACGCGGTAAATCGGCCAGGCGGACCGGTTTATAGTGCGCCATCTCTTTCTTGAGTACACCCAATGGATCAAGACCATCCTTTAAAGGCACAGTGTAGCCATGGCCACTGCTGGTTACGTAAACTTCATCATTCCACGTCGTGAGCACTCCGCGTGGTCGCACCCCAATAAAGGAATAACGGGCCACATGCTCGCCCCCCGAAACGGATTCAAGCAAAAAACTTGGCCCTTCATCCTGCAACTTAAGGTAAACACTCACTGGCGTTTCCATATCAGCGGGCAGGTCGCGATAGATAGGGATGAGGTTCCCCTGGTCAGCCATTGTCTCCACTTGCTCTAATGTTGGTTTATACATAAGTCCTCCTAAAATAGCAGATAGCTGTTAGCCGTCAGCGGTTGGCAATCGACTGACTTTTCAAAAATTCGTCGCAAATTTGATGCGCATAAAACGAAACTACTATTTGCACTTTTTTAGAAACCAGGGTTTTGATACCGTACTGACAATCTTCTGAAACCAAAAGCGCCCTTTTTAACGCTAAAACCCTGGTTTCTGGCCATAAATCTTTAAAGTGCAAAGGTGGTGACGAAACAAAGGATAAATCTTTTTGTAGTACTTCGCCACTAACAAAAAACCTCTCGTCCTCAACGCAGCTTTCATGCAGATGCGTTGGGGACGAGAGGTTAAATTCCCGTGGTGCCACCCCATTTAAACCAGCTTTTATCTCGACCCAATAAAAAACCTCGTGTGAAACACAAGGTTACAGTCGTTTGCCAGTTTCACTCTTGCAGATACGCAGCTTTACCAGTACAATAGCTCAGCCTAAATATCTAGCTCCCTGATAACGGAGGAGTCGCCGGTGCTGCCTACTTACGTAAAGTGCATTACGTTTATGGAATTATTGAAGTTCGTAGAGTTAAATAACGCTATGAACTCCGTAAACTCTAAAAACTTAACAAACTCTATGTTTCGGAGCACAGCTCGCAGGCCCATTCACCGCTCGCGCTCGTACCGAATTCACACCAGGCTTCGGCTCTCTGAACGTCGCTTGAACGGTTACTTTTCCCGGTCACAGCTTTTTTTATTTGACGCCAAATTTAACACAGCTAGGGGCGTTTGTCAAGTAGTCATTTAAACTTTTTAGTTTACTACGAATCTGATTTTCTATGGAATCAAACTTTTTTCCTACTTGACAGCATTTTCCATATGTGCTTGAATGAGTAAGCTATAGTCCAAAAAAGGGCCACACCACCTAATTTGTTTAATTAGAATATCCATCCGCTACACTTGTTAATCGATACGCTGTTTATCGTTTTTCTCGCTTTCTTCAAATTGCTGAACTGCCCTTATACTTATGCCACTGAACCTTAAAATATGCCAAAGAATAAAGCCACATAAGCCAAGGTTCACTTTCCCCACTTACATTTTTCTAAATTTCTAAAACAAGCAATTTCTATTAAGACACCTGTTGTGAAACCTTTTTCTCAAGTCAAATAACGATGCCAAATGGTTGGGAGGCCATTGGGGAATTAATATCGTTGTGGCTCATTACAAGCTAGACTTGAAGTTTATGAAGATGGCGACAACAACAATCATTTTCATTGGCTTGAATTTATGCTGCGGCAACAGTTATACGTTAAGTCAGGCACGCATTCACAACATTAAAGTAAACCATTTCAATACGTTTGATCAACTTGTGTCTGTTGTAACATTTCTCGGCAGACTAATTGGGATAGGGGAAGAATGAACTGCACCAAACTTAAGGCCATTATCCCTACCCACAACTTAATTCCATAGCGACCATAATCGGACTCATCCTGAAAATGGTTAATTTTAGCTATTACAGGTAAAAACTTAAGCAAAGGGAATTTGTATGGGAAACAAAAATTGGAAGCAATATCAAATCTCACGGGGTTTTCGAGCAGCGTTACTGGTCGGGGCCTTAATCGTTATTTTTTTTACGATTTCTCAAGTAAATGCACAAATCGAAGTTCCAGATACCAATGATATATTCTTTCAAACTACGGGGCGAGATGCCGATCTGGGAATTGGTGATTACTACACTAATGTGGCAGGGGATAAAACTGAGCATTTAGTTGAAATTAACATCCCTTGTGTCCCTAATGAAGTTTTTAGGATCGAATTATTTGATCCCGAAGTGTACGATGCTGGTCCGCCCGCAAAAAACTCAACAACAGAACCGGTTGACGACGAATCACGTAATGGTGGTGATGTTACTAACTTCCGCATGTATGACCCTGCTGATAATGAAATTGCTTTTCAGGATTACGGTCCTTTTCCTCAGCCGCCGTCACCCCCTCCTGCAACGCATGGAACGTGGAATCCATTTTCTACAATAACGCTTCCCTCCAATCCGGTTAAAGGAACTGACTGTGGTATCTTTACCATCGAAACGTGGACAGGAGAAGAAAATGTAAGTACTGACCCCAACCTCAATGATGATGATAATGCCTGGAAATACCGCATTTTGGGTGGTCCCGATACCGCCAACGAATTTGATCCGGCTGTTGGCCCTGACGGCAAAAAAGGAACGGGAGACGAGGCCGTTTTAGGTATTCAGCGTTTGAGTTTTCAGCACAATAGTGATCAAGAGCAAACTTTTTATTGGTTTGTTGATGATGCCGTTTCGCCCACCTGGACCGGAAACAATTTTGATATTGATGATGGTACCGGTCTTTGCCCTGCGGCTGATAGCTGCGTGATAACCTATACTTCCCCATCCAATGCAATTTCTTTTGCCACAACATCCGGTAACAAAAAATGGAATCCCGATAGCGATACACGAGACGGTGATAAATTTACGGATGCTGAACCGGGGTTGTGGAGCGCCGATGTCACCATTCCGGTTAACAACCAGTACATCATTGAAATTGAAAACAACAAAAAACCGATTTTTCTCACAAAGCCTGAGCTTCCTGAGTTAATTATATCCAAAGACGATGGTGTTACCTATGTAACCTCGCCGGGCGTTACTACCTATACTATAACCCTTGAAAATATCGGCCCCGGTGCCGCTCTGCCAATTGCCGGTGCGGAAGTGACCGATAACCTACCAGCAGGGATGACCTTTGCCGACTGTACTGTTAACGCTCCCCTGATCGGGACATGTAGCGAAGTCTCGACCGGCGTCGTCGAGTTCGATTTACAGGGCCAAAACCCCGCTCTAAACGCCTCAGACAATTCTGCTTTCGGTTCCATTTTGGCGTATGTCCCCGGTATCAACAGCGGCCTCGTTACACAAGGTACACTAACCATAGTGGCCAATATTGACCCCGGCTTGCCCAGCGACTCTGTATTTACTAACACGGCTACCGTCGATTGGACCGATCTTTACGACAATAATTACAAGCCTAAGAGCGCTATCGACGTTGACCTCACGACTTCGCTCGATTTGCAACTTTCCAAAAGACACATTCCCACCGTTGTAGCTGCCGGCGAAAACTTAACCTATACAATTGCTATCACCAACGTGGGCGATGTCATAGCCACCGGCGTTGTCATTAGCGATACAATCCCGGCTAACACCACCTTTGTCAGCGCCAGCGACAATGGAACCTTTGCCAACGGCGTTATCACCTGGGTCGTCGGAACGCTCGATATTGATGAAACCGTTAGCCGCCAAGTTGTAGTGCAGCTAGATAATCCGCTGCCCCCCGGCATTGACATGGTAACCAATACCGCCTGCGTCGATGATGATGGTAGCAACGGCGACGATAAAAACCCGCAAGATAACTGCGGTAGCGATACCACCGTTATTACCAATATTGTTCCATCCGTTGTCGATCCAACCATCGTCAAGGAAGTTGATGTTTCAGAGGTATCTCCTAATGATCCCGTTAACTATTCAGTGACCATCAGCAACCCGTCGACCAACTCTAATACCAGTGCCACCGGTGTCATTTTAACCGATATTATGCCCTTAGAAATGGATTTCATCACCTACACCGTCTCCACCAACCCAGCTAACCTGGTTATTTCCGATGAAACCGTAACCCAAAACATTGTTCCCGTAGTTGGACATCCATCCGGTATTACCCAAACCACAGCCACCACCATCACTATTTCAATTCCCGTATTAGGGCTAGATGAAACTGTAACGCTCAATATTCAAGCTGAAGCCAACGATTTGGCCGGTCCGCCACCGCTCGATATTGTCAACCTGGCTCTGCTTGACTATAACGAAGGCGGCCGAAAGCACGCTACGACAACCGTAACCGTCAAAGATAACAATACACCCACACCCACACCAACATCAACACCATCATCAAACGATAGCAATGATGACGATAATGATGACGGCAGCAGCAATGACGATGATGGCGGCAACAAGTCAACCCCTAACGGTGGTGGTTCCCCACCCCCCTCCGGCTCATCGAATCCGGCTGCAACGCCTCAACCAACGCCCGTTATACCGGTGTTATTACTGCCGGAAACCGGCCTACAAAGCGGCTCCTCCTTTGGCGTCTTACCTCTTATGGGGTTGTTAGGGGTTGTAGGCTTGGGTGGTCTCTTGCTTTGGAAACTGCTGCGAGGGAACACGCCCGAATAAGCGCAACAAACAATCTATAAGCGTTTATGGACGCTAGGGAAATAAAGAACACCAGAATGTAATGCGGTGAACTTTATACCCCTGGCGTCCTTTGATTTTTCGTGGCTGATTTTTTGTTCCGGCGTGTCATCTGCGTAAGCCCTGGTATAAATGATCTCAGCTCACTTCACGCGATACCAATATTGATAGATTTCTCGAAAGCCCAGCTTCTCATACAGCCGTAAAGCCGCCGCATTATTGAGCATCACCTGCAAATAGGCCGTTTGCGCACCATGGTTTAGCGCCCAGGCCAAAATAGCGGCTATCAACTGCTGCCCCAAACCTTTACCCCGCTGCGACGGCTCGGTTACAATATCGAACAGCCCCACCTTATCCCCTTCGCGCACGCCCAGGCCGCAGGCCACCGGCTGGCCGTTATCGAGCAGCATCACATAGCAGGCCGGCGGCGCGATGTGATCGAGAATGGCTTTCAGCGGGCCGATGTTGCGAGCCGCCACGCTGTTCATGCGGGCATACGTCTCAACCCAGAGATTGGTTGGATCATGCTGCTGATACAGTGTTGAGACTGGCGTTTCAGAAGTAAATGTCGCCAAATCAAGGGTTTGCACGCTGGTAGGCGCTTCTTTTTGGTAGCCCAACCTATCCAAAAGCGCATCTAACGCGTTGGGCTGCACAAACGGCGTAATTTTGAACACGCACGGTAATTGGCGTTCGGCGTAAAGCTGCTCGCAAAAACGGATTTTGTCTTCAACCGCCATCTGTCCGCCGTAAAGGGGATTGACCGAATTGGCCCGGCGCGTATAGCCCTCCGAAAATCGCACCAACCAACCATCGACCACCATCCGGCGCAGCGCCGGCCAGGCGTTGAGCGATGCTTCCTCAATAGGCTTGGCAGTGTCGATCATCAACCTTGTCCTTTCAAACGGCGTATCAAGGTGCGGGCCTGCGGCAAGGTTTGGGTAAAAGCCCGGTACAGTCGCGGCCGCACCGGATAATCGTACGCACCTATGCCTTGCAGTACCTCACCGTTGAAACCTTGCTTGAAACGGTACACGCCCCACATGCTGTCGCTCTCGTCGAAGACATCGGGCGCACCCCACATATCGTACACGGTGCAGCCCCGGCTTTTGGCGCGACACATAGCCGTCCATTGCAGCAGATGGTTGGGCATCAGGTTGCGATGCTGCTCGGTTGAGGCTCCGTACAAATACCAGGCCCGCGCTCCGAAATAAAAAAGAATTATACCGGCCACGACCTCATCACCCACCGAAGCCAGCAGCAATTCGGCCTGATCGATCTCGATGAAGCGTCGCCACACATCCAAATAGTAGGCTTCGGGGCGAATGAGAAAGCCGTCGCGTTGGGCGGTTTCGGCATACATGGCGAAAAACGTGGGCAGATCTTGGCGATGGGCTGTCCGCACCTCAACGCCTTTGCGCCCGGCCAGCCGAATATTATAGCGCCATTTACTTTTCATGCGGGCCAAAATCGCGTCCGGCTCAGGTTGGAGATCGATTAGCACCGTATTTTTGAACTGAATCTGCTCCGGCGAATAGCACCAGCCGCGCCGAGCGAGCTGATCCAATACCGCCTGGCCGGTGGGATCACGTGGCGGCTCCGCCTCCGGTTCGCCGTAGTAACGAGCCACATCGGGGTCGATTTTGAGAAACAGCGCCCGATTCTCGGCGGCATACGTTTCAAGATCGCCCAAAACAGTATCGACCAGGGCGGCGTCGGCGTAATCCAAAGCCGGGCCTTTGGTGATGTACATAAACTGCCACGGCGTCGGCGGAATGGGGCGGGCTAAAATCTGCGCGGCGGCAACAGGGCGATCGTCGTGCTGCCACAGCAGCCGCGCCGCCGACCAACCCCAGCGACTTTTGAATTCACCCCACTCCCAGCTTTGCAAGGCGTGGGCGTACGGTAAGGCGGCCAGGCTGCGGTCCCACAAGTTGGCGTCTTGAATGGGTGAAACGTGGGCCATTAAAGCGGTAATCCCAGCCCGGCAATCCGGCCCAGGGCTTGTAAAATGCCGCCCCGGCCTACTAGCCCTACCAATTTACCGTCAGCATCAACCACCGGCAGTCGTTTGATCTGTTTTTCAACCAGCAGTTGTAAAGCCTCTCGCAGCGAGGTTGTGGGCGTAACGGTGAAAACCGGCGTCGTCATGACTTCCTCGGCGTGACGCTGCTGAAGATAAACCTCGGTCTCCCGCCCAAGTCGGGTGTGGTTTTTGAGCGCCT
>JAGRBY010000195.1 GCA_020433835.1 Anaerolineae bacterium
CTATCGGCCCAACAAATTGCCGATGATGCGAAAGCGCTTGGCCATCCGGTCCCGCTCGGTTTGTGCGGCGAGCTTGATCATCCTGATTTTGCCCCAGATGAACAAGAGCGTCAGATTAGGTTGACCAGAATAAAGACATTCCGCCGGTGGGGTAATATTATTTTAGAAGATCTTGATTATTTCGAACCCTACATGATCCAAGGACGGGCCGATGGAAAAACAACTGAAGATTCTGAGTTGGAACCGGATAGAATGTTGCTTTATCTATTTCCCATTCAGCCCATCACCCAACCGACGCCGGAGATGATGGCCCATCTGGCGTCTGGTATTCTGCTCGACAACTATCGGCTCGATGATGATAGCTGGTTCGTACAAAAGGCCTTGGCTTCGGTTAACCACCAGCATACTGTTCAATACAATAGGTGAAACATTCTATGTCTAACCATGTCTCTACATTAGAAAAGGCGAATCTCAATAAATCGTTTTTTGAGACCCAAATTAGCATCCGCGTTAAAATGCTGGTCTTCTTTACCCTGATGTTTTCGGTGGTTTTTGCGCTTGCGTTTTATTGGTTTTACGATTTTTCAACCCAACTGGCTATGGATGGGGTTGCTCGCAATCTCACCGCTATTGCCGAGCAAGCTGCTGCCAATATTGATGGTGATGAGCACCAGGCTTTGTATGAGGACCCGGCGCTGTCAGCCGGCGGACGTCCCCTTGATGATGAGCGTTATCGGGATATCGTCAGCTTACTTGATTTAATCAAAAAGACGCAAGGTTTGGCCGTCGACTCGCAAGGTAACGAGACGTACAAAGTTTTACTGTATACGTACGCGGCAACCAACGAGCCTGGTGTGGTCGAGTTTGTGGGCAGCAGCTCTGCCCTAAACGATCCCCCTGGTGGGGCGGAGTTTCGTGAGTCTTACCGTCCCCAATCGGGCGCAATGCGTGATGGCTTGAACCGAACCACGGTCAACATCAGTAACCCCGTTAGTGACCAATGGGGCATTTGGGTTTCCGGATTTACCCCCATCCGTAATTCTCAGGGCGACATTGTCGGTGCTGTAGGAGTTGATATGCGCGATACGACAGTTGTCGCTTTGCAAAATCGTATAAAAAATGCTGTCATTCCCGCATTTCTAATTACCTATATCGTTTTGTTTGTCGCTGTGTACCTTATCTCTTACGGTATTACTCGGCCGGTGGTTAAGTTGACGCGCATGGCCGGGTCAATTGCCGAAGGGAACTACGACTTAAACCTTTCAAGCGTTGCAACCAACCGTTTTCCCGATGAAATCGGTCAACTGGCCGAAGTGTTTCAGTTAATGGTTAATAAGGTGCGTATACGCGAAGAAACACTTAAAAAACAAGTGGCCGATCTAAAAATCGAAATCGATCAGGCCAAGCGCAACCAACAAGTTGGTGATATTGTCGGCACTGATTTTTTCCAAGATTTACAAGCAAAGGCCAAAGCGATGCGTCGGCGGCGCAGTGGTCCTAAAGGTTCAGAATCTGTAGAAGAAGAGCCACCAGGTAATAGTTAAACGCGATGTAAAACCCATTGCGGTAAATAGAAAGAGGACATAGCACTTATGCACATGCTATATCCTCTTTTTTTGCTTATAGGGGACTGCTGCGTATTACGCGCTTAAACTGTGCCGCACAGATGCACAGCGATACCCATCGCTTCGAACATAGCGGCTTTAGCGACCAAGGCTTTATCAGCACTTTCGGACGAGGGTGCGTAGGCGACGTTAAGATGGTTGGCTTTGTGGCGAGCCATCATTTGATCACGGGTGATGCCGTGTAAAACGGCGTGCATGATCGGCCATTGGGGGGTGGTGGCCTGCCAGCGGCGCTCGGTTTCTTCGGCTGGAAGTTCGACTACCGTACCCCGGCCGATATCGGCATGCAGCGCGCCGTTCATCACAAAGACACGACTCCAGACGATTTCCCCCGGTTTGCTGACGCCTTTAAGCGTGCCGCCGCCTAAGCGGAAATACATGGGCGGTTGGCGTTCGCTCGAAGCACCGGCGTAGCCGTTGATAAAGTGCGAGGCCGGAGCCGCACCGGAAATGAGAAAAACCCACACATAGTCATCGACGCCTGAGCCGGTGTAATGCTCGCCCCATCGTAAATCGTGCAGAGTCGTGGCCGGATCGAGATCCATCGCCGTCCAAACGCGATTGGTCACCAGGGCATCGACAGCGCAGCCTTCATCAACTTCATTAAAGTGCGGTAGCGGCTGGCCCGCATACAATTCCTCACCGGTTTCGGCATGGTAGACCGATGGGCGCTCGACGTTGTTCAACAAGCCTTCAACTAAATCCGAAGCTGGAGCCATATCTTTCAGACCTTGTTGATACTGAATCCCGACGGCATCGCAGCCAAACTCATCGGCGATACGTACCGCCGCGATGTACATTTTGCACTGCTCCAGAATTTGGGCATCGGTCAGTTCGGTGGCTTCATTGGTGCCGGTCACAAAGGTGACGCCGCGTTCATCGAGCCAAGCCCGCACCTTTTGGGCTTCTTCATCCGAAACCGTGCGCATTGCGGCCACCAAGGCCGATTGGCTGAGCCGTTCTTTGTAGATGCCAGTTGGGTTGAGCAGTTCGTCATCGATAATGGCGTTATACATGCCCATACAGCCTTCATCAAAAATGCCCATAATGGCTTTTTCACGGCTGAGGTTGTGAGCCAGCATTTGGCCTAGTTCCACTTCAGCGGCGGGCAGTTGAGCGCTGTCCAAGTCGACCACATGGCTGGTGTCATGGGTGATGGTGCCTTCTTCAAGCCACTGCCGGATGCCGTTGAGGAAAAAGTCGTCCGTAAAATCTTTACTCCAAATCGAGCTATATTGCACGCCCATTTTGGTTAAACTGCCGTTCAGGTTGAGCAACCCCACCAGGCCGGGCCACTCGCCGCTCCAATTGGCTACGGTTAAGATCGGCCCGCGATGCGAGCGCAGTCCGGCCAAAACGTGATGGCTGTACTGCCATACAGCCTCGGCTACAATGAGGCGGGCATCGGGGTGAATGTTTTTGAAGACATCCATCCCCATCCTTTGATTCCAGATGAAGCCGTGTTCCAGATCGGGGTCGTAAGGGTGGCCACGCTTGATCGTGATGCCTTCCTGGGCAAATGCCTCGGTAAGGCTTTTCTCCATGTCTTCTTGGGCGGCCCAGCAGGTCTGGTTGGCTGACAGCCGTAAGTCACCGCTGGCGATTAAGATAACCTCATCCGACTTCGGCGGCTGCGGTTCAGTGTAAGTTGATACATCGTATTGGTTCATCATTGTCCCTTTCTTATTCAAATTGCAGACTGTGAGGTGCCAGTTATGATTTGTCTGGCACCGGTTTGTGGTTGAATTTTGGTTTGTTGGGCAATTGGTTCGTATAGTAACTAAACTACGAGTAGACCGCAGTATCCTCGGGGGCGGAGCCATATCGAAGGATACATTGCGGTCTACTGATTTCCAACTGTCAGACTATCAAACCACCAAATGGCTCAACTGTCAAACCAATCAAGCAGTTCTAAAGGTGACAGTCACTTATTGTCAATAAACCAGCATCCGGATAGCCCAATCAGGTTGATTTAGCGTAGGCAAGTGACTGTCACCTGACTTTTGCGTAAGTCCTGACTCTATTTACTGACCACCAAATTGGGCGTAGATATCCTCATCATTTTCCTCGGTGACTTCCTGGGTATCAAGAATAACTTCCTTGTCGGGGGAGGCATTGTCTTCAAGGATTTGGATAGCGTAGTCAATCGCTTCTGCGCCACCGGTGGGGTAGACATAGGTAGCGTCGATGCGGCCTTCGATAACTGAGCGGATACCGCCGTCGGGTGTGGGCAGGGCATCGATGCCGACAAAGAACATATCATCGAGATTGAGGCCGGCTGCTTCCGCCGAAATGATGGCGGCTTCGGTCATTGGATCGTTGTGGGTGTAGACGACGTGAACATCAGGGTTGGCCTGGAACATCGCTTGCGAGACAGGGATGGCTTTCTCGCGGAGCCAGTCCGCGTTTTGGCTGGCAATGATCTTGACGTCGGGGTTTGAAGCGATACCCTCACGGAAACCATCGCCCCGCTCTTTGGCCGGAGTCGAACCTTCCAACCCGCGAATTTCGATGACGTTGCAGGGGCTGTGGCCTTGTTCTTTACACCAGGTCGCAACCCGCTCGCCGGCAGTGCGGCCGATGAGTTGATTGTCAGCACCGATCCACATTGTATATTTATCACCCAAAACCTTGCGGTCGAGCACGATAACGGGAATACCGCCGTCGTACGCTTTCGCCACAACATCAGTCAAAGGCGCGGCTTCGTTGGGGGAGATGATGAGCAGGTCGATGCCTTGCTGAATGAAGTTTTCGACGTCAGCCACTTGCTTGGCGTTGTCCTGGGCGGCATCGGCAAAAACCACTTCCAGTTCGGGATGCTCGGCGGCAGCAGCGGCGATTTGGTCATTCATAGCCTGGCGCCATGGTTCGCCTTTGTTGGCTTGCGACATACCGATTAAGAATTTGTCTTGGGCGGGTGCTTCAGCTTCTTCGGCGGCTCCCGAGTCGGCCTCAGCGGCTTCCTCTTTGCTCTCGCTAGCGGGAGCTGCGGCGGGTTGTTGGCCACAGGCGGTAAAGACAAGGCTAAGTAACAGCAATCCTATAACGATCATAGTGTACTTTTTTATGGTATTCATCGAGCAAAATCTCCTTTGATAACAGGATGAAAAATCTTCTTTGATATAGGGGTTTAGCGTCAACTGCCAAACGACATCGCTTGTCCTGTTCATTCCTCTCTCTCATCTTTCGGCAATTAAGACGCTTGGGTACTTTCAACGGTTGTTGAATTAATTGTTATCTTGTTGTATAGTTCAGCACTAGAGGGTCATGTCCTAATACAGACATAGTACGCTCCTGCTTGAGGAGGCACCGGCGTGGACGGCCAAGTCATCATCGGTGTCTCTTCATTTTCCTTAGGTCTCTTCGATCAAGGGCCAAATCGCTTTTCGTTCTTATAAGCTTCTCCTCCTGTTTACCGCCAAGTATCAATGATAGAGATGGTCATTTCTTTATGCGTTATGGTGTTCTTTTCCCTCCCTTCTTACTAGGGTGCGTTTTAGGATTGGGACAATCCGCGCTCATAGAAACACGGAATTGATGATGGAAATGAGAACACTGATCCGCTTCAGATGAGGTTCAATCAATTCCAGGTTTAGAAAGCTGTACAATTAAAAGTAGAATTCAGTGAAATCATCATTTTCAGTGCTTCAGTGTTTCTATCTCGTCCCAAAATAGAATTGCTCCCTTCTTTTAATATCGTCGGCGTTGTTGAATAACAACAGCCAGGACAATGATGACACCTTTAAGGATGGCCTGATATTCCGATTCGATATTGAGCAAGCCGAGAATGTTGTCGAGGATGCTGAGAATGACGGCTCCGATCATCGTGCCGATAACCGTGCCGACTCCGCCCATCAGGCTGGTTCCGCCAATAACCACGGCGGCGATGGCGTTGAGTTCATAGCCACTGCCGTCGATGGGGCTGCCTTGATTAACCAGCGCGGCGTGCAGCAGGGCAGCCAGAGCCGACAGCAGGCCGCAGATACCAAAGACGATCACCCGCACCCGATTGATATTGACCCCCGAAAGACGGGCGGCGGTATCGTTACCTCCAACAGCATAAATGTAGCGGCCAAACCCGGTACGCTTCAGCAGTATCGTCGCGATGATGCCGATGCCAATGAAGTAGAAAACCTGCACCGGAATATCAAGACCCAGGATAGGCACCTCGCCGGCAAAGAGCGTTTTGAAGCTCTGCGGTGCCTGGTCTGCACCATCGCCAAAAGCCAGCGGAATAGCGTAACCGCCGGCCCACAGAGTCGCGATCCCGCGAGCGATACTCAGCATCGCCAGCGTGGTAATAAACGACTGAATCTTGAAGCGGGTCGATACAAAGCCGTTGGTTAAACCCACAATCGTGCCGATGGACAGCACGCATATAATGGTGGCTACCGTACCAAAGCCGTAATGCATCATCGAGGCCGCAGCCCCCACCGCGCACAAAGCCAGCACCGCCCCCACCGATAAGTCGATACCGCCGGTCAGGATTACCAAGGTCATACCGATAGCGATAATGCCGTTTTCAGAGGCAAATCGAACCACGTTCAAGATATTCCGGGGATCGAGAAAAATGTTGCGCCCATCCCGAACCGGCGATAGGAGAGCGGCAATAATAAGAATGGCGATGAGGCCAAAGTAACTCTGGAAACGCATCAGGTATTTCCAGAGCGATCCTATTCGTTTGGTAAGGGGTGCAATATCTTGTGTGGTCGTCTCTTGGGCCGACATAGTTGCTCCTGTTCGTCTTAATCTCGTGTGCGCTGCCGCGCGGTTGCCGCTTCCATAATCATTTCCTGGCTAACCTCATCGTGGTTAAAGGTGCCGGTCACCCGACCCTCACACAAAACAAGAACCCGATCACACATCGCCAGGATTTCCGGCAGTTCAGACGAGACCATGATAATGGCGGTTCCTTCTTTGGCCAGTTGGCTGATGAGCGTGTAGATTTCGGCTTTGGCCCCCACATCGATGCCGCGCGTGGGTTCGTCCAGCAGCAGCACATCGGGTTGGGTTAACAGACATTTAGCCAGAACCACTTTCTGCTGGTTGCCGCCCGAGAGCGTATCGACCGGTACGTGGTACCCAGCTGTTTTTATGTGTAACTTCCGGGTCATTTCTTGCATGGCCTCTTTTTCAAGGGGGCTTTGGATGAAGTTAAACCACAGAAACCGCTTCATCGCGGCCAAAGTCATATTATGGCCGACCGAATGTTGGACAATAAGACTCTGATTTTTGCGGTCTTCGGTCACAAAGGCCAGCCCGGCCTTGAGCGCCTGCTGGGGCGAGGTTATCGTCTGTTTTTTACCGGCGATGGACATCTCCCCGCCAACCTGCCGGGCGGGGTGCATGCCAAACAGCACCTCCAGCAGTTCGGTGCGGCCTGCGCCCATCAAGCCCGTGATGCCCAATATTTCACCCCGCCTGACGCTAAACGAGATATCTTTGAGCGCATACCCGCTTTCTCGGGTGGCCGATTGCAGGCTTAAGTTTTCAACCTGCAAAACCTCTTGTCCCGGTGTGACCCGTTCTTTGGGAAAGAGGTCATTAAGGTTACGGCCCACCATCTTGCGGATCAACTCCGGTACCGATATTTGGTCGATAGGGGTTGTGCCGATGTATTCGCCGTCGCGCAGTACGGTCACGCGGTCGGCAATGCGGTAGATTTCGTCCAGCTTGTGCGAGATGTAGATCATCGTCACCCCTTGCTGCTTAAGCGTGGCAATGACCTCAAATAGGTGCTCGATCTCAGTTTCGCTTAACGCCGATGTTGGCTCATCCAAAATCAACAGACGGGCATTCAGCGAAAGGGCCTTCGCCACTTCGACCAACTGCTGTTCACCAACGCGCAGCGTTCTGACAGATCGACTCGGCGCAATGTTGAGGTTCAACTGGCTTAGCAAATAGCTCGCCTCGCGATCCATACGCCGGGTATCGAGCGTGTGCAGCCGGGTGTACAGTTCGCGCCCCAGAAAAATATTCTCGGTAATGGTTAACTCGGGAATGAGATTAAGCTCTTGGTGAATAATGGCGATGCCGTGGCGTTGCGCATCACGGGGACTTTGGAGGATCAAAACCTGCTGATCAAGCAGTAGCTGGCCTTCATAGTCGGTGTACACGCCGCTTAGTATCTTCATAAGCGTCGACTTACCGGCTCCGTTTTCGCCAACAAGCGCGTGTACTTCGCCTTGCTGCACGGTAAATGAAACGTTGCGCAGGGCTTGCACACCGGGAAAACGTTTGCTAACCGCTTTGATTTCGAGCATCGTTGCTTGATTCCTTTAGACCTTGTCAACGGGGTGTTGTTTGGCCTGAAGTCGTGCTGTATAATACCCTACGATACGGTATTATCGCCAAATTATCATGGGTTATCCCCCCTAAAAATGTAGGGGGATTTCCCCTAATGATTGGAGATTAGAGATTGGAGATTGTTTAATCTCTAATCTCCAGTCTCCAATCTCCTGACGCAGTTATTTAGGGACTCGTTCTATTGAAATCGTTTAACAATGAGGTCTAAAACGATGCAACCGCTCTTAACCGTGACCAACCTATCCAAAAGCTACGGCATTGTGCCGGCGCTGCAAAACGTAAGTTTCAGGATTTATCCCGGTGAAGTGGTAGGCGTAACCGGCCAAAGTGGAGCCGGTAAGTCGGTCTTGGCCATGTTGATTGCCGGTATTGAAGAACCTGACGCGGGCGATATCGCTTTGGGCAAATGGTCCCTCAAGTGGCCCTATTGGGCCCGCAGCCTGGGCATCGAGATGATTCCTCAGGTGCCGATCCTAACCGAGAACCTCGACATTACCAGCAACATCTTTTTGGGCTACGAAACGGGCTGGCCGTCTCCCGGTAAACTGCTAACCTGGCTCAACCCTGCCCGCATGGATGAAAAGGCAGCCCTTATCTTGGCCCAGCTCGATGCCCATTTTACCTCGCTGCGCCAAAAAGTAACCGACTTATCCAGCGAACAGCGCCAACTCATCGCCATCGCCCGGGTAATGACCCATCCGGCCAAACTTATCTTGGTCGATGATCCTACCGCGTTGTTGAACTTTTCCTATCAGAAGAAACTGCTGTCGCTGATTCAAACATGGCAGCAGGACGGCACCTCCGTTATCTTTAACAGCCACAACCTTGACCATCTTTTTGCCGTCACGGACCGTATTCTGGTGCTGCGTCAGGGCCGGCTGATGGCCAATTATCTTACCGATGAGACCAGCCGCGAGGAGATTGTATCGGCGCTGCTCGGCACCATCGACCGCGAGCAGCTTACCCCGGCCATCTGGGCGCTGGACAGTTACTACCGCGCCAACCAGCACGCCGAACGCTTGCACAACCAGCAGCAGCTTCTCGAGCGCAACCTGGCCGAGCAAGGCTCGCTCAACCAGCAGCTCATCGAGCAATTATCACACCAGGTTAAGGCCCTGGATAAAGCCAACATGGCCCTACAAGATGCCCAACGCCGCCTTCTCACCGAGCGCGAGCAGGAACGCAAGCATCTGGCCCGCGAACTGCACGATCAGATGATCCAAGATTTATTGGGGATGAACTATCAATTCGAAGAGCTTGAAGCCGATGCCGATATTAAACCCCAAATGGTCGAGCAGATGACCACCATTCGCCAGCAAATGCGCAGCTTTATCCGCGACCTGCGCCGCATCTGCGAAGATCTGCGCCCGCCGGTCATCGACAGCCTGGGGTTGGGGGTGGCGCTGGAGTCGTGCGCCTGGGATTGGAGCGAGCGAACGGGCATCCGCGTCAATCTGGAGCTTGATCCCAACCTGGGTCGCCTGCCCGAAACCACCGAGCTATCGATCTTTCGCATTGTGCAAGAGGGGTTGAACAACGTGCGTAAACATGCCAAAGCCAATACAGTCAAGGTCGGGCTGAAGCACACCTCACCGCGCATGCTGCAAATCACCATTATCGATAACGGACAAGGCATTGTTGATGATTTCAACTTGTCGAAGCTGGCTCGGCAGGGGCATTATGGCTTGTTAGGTATCAGCGAGCGAGTGGCTCTGTTGGGCGGGCGGTTGAAGATGCAAAATCAAAACAACGGCGGCTTTAGTTTACAAGTCGAAATTCCCCACCCTCGCGTCGAGATGGTCATCAATTCCGATAGGGCTTAGACCGAGTAGCTCTGCTCTAAACCGTGGTAAAGAAAAGTAGACAGGATTAACACGATTATCACGATTTTATTTGTCATAATTCAGTAAATCGTGTTAATTCTGTCGATTAAACTGTGCGATGTTATGCTTCCACAATTTAATGCTGGGCTGCCGTAGTCCGTTTCCCCCATACTTTAATTCATAACATCGTCAATAATATGCTGCAAGGCAGTAGTATTCAAATCTTGCTTGTCCAAAAAAGCGGTGGCTCCGGCTGCCGTGCCCATCCGGCGAAACCCCTGGTCGGGGTAGGCACTTATCAGGATAACCTTAATCAAAGGGGCAATAGTTTTTACCCGCTGGGTACAGTGGATACCGTTCTCTTCACCCAACACCACATCCATAAAAATCAGTTCCGGCTCAATCTGCTTGACCAGATGCACGGTCTCGATGATGTTTTCCGCCTCGTAAATCTTAGCCCGAGGGCAGACCTTACCCACCATCCGCTGCAATTGATGCCGATACGAAGCGTTGTCATCAACCACTAAAATATTGATAGCTTTGGTCGTCGACGAAGCCGTATCGGCTGTATCGATTTCGGCGGCGGCCTCGCCCGAAAGCCCCAGTATCTCCGGGTGGTGCAAGATATAGTTGACCGCTTCCAGCCGGTTTTGGACCTTAAGCTGGCGGTAAATACGGGTCAAGTGGTTCTCAATAGTCTTGACGCTCAACCCCATCTTTTGGGCGATGCTTTGATTATCGAGACCTTGCTGGAGCAAACGCAAAATGTCGCGCTGTCGCGTAGTGAGCGGCATCGGCGGCGCAGCGGTCTTTGGTTGACCGACCAGCCTGTCGAGCAGCCGGCTCGAAACCCACCGTTCCCCGGCCAGCACCCGCTGCACGGTCAGTCGCAGATCGCCGAGGGGTTGGTCTTTAAGATAATAACCGTTGACCCCCACCCGCAGCAAGCCCTGCACGTAATAGTCATTGTCATAGGCGCTGATGACCACAATCTTCATCTGCGGATAATCGTGGCGAATCTGACGGATTGTCTTTATCGGCTCAAAGTCGGGCATGGTGACATCGATAAGCAGGCAGTCCGGCCGCATATCGACCAGAGCCTTAATCACAGACGGCCCATCCCCAACCTGGCCGACCACCTCAATTTCGGGCATTCCAAGCAAAGCATTACAGATACCGGCGCGAACAACGGCATGGTCATCGGCGAGCAAAACGCGTGTCTTTTTCATGGCGGTGATTATACCATCGAGTTTATAGGTTGCCTAGAGGAAGTTGAAAGACTACTATAAACCTCGTTGCTGGTGGTCGGCTGTTAGCAGTCAGCAAGCTTTACAATGGCTCGACTGCGCCCTTCGACAAGCTTGGGAGAGCTTTAGAAAATTCTCAGGGCAAGTCTCGGTAGCACCAGCCGCCTTTGCATGCGACCAATCAACGCTTCGAGAGCAACAATCAGCTGTCAGCTTTGGTTGTAACGGCTAAATAGATGAGTGGCTTTTGGATATCGGGATGATTACACTCCAGGGGAAAGACGTTACGAGCTTTTGGGTAGAGGGCCAAAAACATCATCAAAAAATTGATTCTGCTCTAAAGAGTCTTGCCACAGACGATGGCGCATCACCGACTCTTGGCGGGAGGAACGCGGCAGGTTGAGAAAACGCATAGCTTCAACTGGTCCAAGCGCATCCATCAATGCCCGTAAGGCACGCTCGATTAATTCATCTTCAGGAATATAGCGGGCAACGCTCAT
>JAGRBY010000196.1 GCA_020433835.1 Anaerolineae bacterium
TATAAGCCCCGCCGTCAGCAATAATGCGCGTATCAGCGGCCAGGAGCGTGCCGTCTGATTTAGCCCCCCATTTGGAATAAATAATCATCGGGTGGCGTTTGCAATGGCCCAGTATCGATTCCTCACGGTTCCAGATAATTTTAAGCGGACGGCGGTTGCCGTAGCGTTCGTAGGTACGCAGCACGGCCAACGCCATCACAATCTGGATGCTCATATCTTCGCGGCCACCAAAAGCCCCACCAATGGCATCATAAACCACCCGGATTTTGTCGGGCGGCAGATCGAGCGCATGGGCAATTTGCTGCTGATCTTCCCAACTCCACTGGCCGGCACAATGCACGGTTATGCGGCCTTCATCGTCAATGTAAGCCGTACCCGCTTCCGGTTGCAAATAGGCATGCTCCTGAAAAGGCGTTTGGTATACATTTTCGATAATAACGTTGCACTGATCCCACACCGCGTTGGTATCGCCTTTGCGAACCCGCTGGTACTCGACCACATTATTCAGCACACCGGGGTGTAGCTGCGGCGCTCGACCGGACATGGCGAATTCAAGATCATCAACAATCGGCAAATTTTGAGAATCCACTTTGATTAAATCGCGTGCTTCAGCCGCAATTTTCTCGGTTTCGGCCACGATGATGGCAATCTGATCGCCGACAAAGCGAACGACATCGCCCCCTTTTTTGGTCGAACCCGGCCCGCACAAGACCGGTTGATCGGGAATTTGCAGGCCATACTGGTTGATCGGCACATCTTCCGCGGTCAGGACATCGATAACACCGGGCAGTGCTTTGGCTTTGCTGGTGTCGATGCGGCGAACACGGGCGTGGGGCCGTCCGGCAAAGAGAATTTTGCACCACAATTCATCGTCTGCGTTACGGTCGCCGGGGTAAAGGGTTTGACCGGTCACTTTGCCCAAAGCATCAAGCCGTTTTATGGATTGACCAACTGATTTGCCGTTCTTTGCCATAGAATATCTCTCAAGGGGGTTAAATCGCGTTATTTACTTTTTGCTTGTTTCTTAGCGGCTGCTTCTAATGCTTGAAGAATTTTGTAATAGCCTGTGCAGCGGCACAGGTTCCCAGTGATGGCCTGCTTTAGTTCATCACGCGTAGGTTTGGAACGTTCATCCAGTAGGGAGGCCCCACTCATGAGAAAACCGGGCGTACAGTAGCCACACTGCACAGCCCCTTCATCGATAAAAGCCTGCTGAACAGGATGAAGCTCGTCGTCCTGAGCCAAGCCTTCAACTGTAACAACCTCGCTGCCGTGCGCCCGCACCGCCGGGACCAGACAGCTCATGACGGCAATGCCATCGAGCATAACGGTACAGGCTCCGCATTCACCCTCGGCACAGCCTTCTTTTGTACCGGTGAGCTGAGCATTTTCTCGCAGCATTCGCAGTAGAGTTTTGTCATTCGCGCCGTTAATGGTTTGAGATTGACCGTTGATCGTGGTTTCTATGGGTTGATCGACGGCTTCATCGTGGGTAATTCGGGGAGGTTGGCTCAAGCTGGATGAAAAGTGACCGTCCGTTTTCCCCCACAGCATAATGGGGCGAGAAGGAACCATATCGGCCTCGGTACCTTCAGCCAGCGTTTCGAGCGCATGTTGGGTGAGTGTGGCGGCCATATAACGCCGGTATTCAGCGGAGCCGCGCACATCATTAATGGGAGCGATAGTTTGAGCCGCCAACTCGCCGGCGTGGATCATAACGTCTTTGGTTAAAATCTTGCCCGATAGAAAACGTTCCGCATCTTCGGCACGCACAATCGTTGGCGCGACACTACCCAGAGCCACACGAGCCTCTGTAACGGTATCACCGAACATACTGAGAACAACTGCGACGTTTACAATCGAGATAGCCTGAAATCGACGCAACCCTAATTTTAGAAAGGTGCCGACCTGATAGCCTGCCATGGCCGGGAACGCAATATCGACAATCATTTCATTGGGTTTTATTGCTGTTTTGCGGACCCCTTGAAAAAATTCTCTAAACGTCAGAGTCCGTGTACCCTGCACACTTTGCAGCGTAACCACGGCACCGAGCGCCCACAGCGGGGTGATGGTATCGTTGGCCGGGGAAGCCGTAACCAAATTCCCGGCAACCGTCCCACGATTACGAATCTGCGGTGCACCGACTTCCCAACAGGCTTTGGCTAAAGGAAAGGCTCTGTCCAGACAGATAGACGAATGCACAACCTGATTGTGTGTAACCAGCGGACCTAGATGGATATAATTTTGATCATCTTGGGTAATTTGATCGAGATCGGGCAAGCGAGAAATGTCGATCAAAACTTTCTCAGAGCGCAAACCACGATCATACTGTACAACAACATCTGTTCCACCAGCAATGAGACAGGCTTCGTGTTCATATTCGGCCAGAAGTTGTAGCGTTTCATCAAGCGATTGCGGTGTATAATACGTTTGCCACATACAGTCATCCTAATTCCAGTGGATAAAAAAACTCCCCAATGCAGGGGTTCGGTTGGCCCTTATTATAACGAGGTCATACGGGTGAGTCAATCTCGACTTGAGGCGTCTATTTTGGCGATAGTTTACCGCCAATTAAACTGGCCGCCAGAACTTTTTGACCGGCTGTAATAAAATCGATGGTTACAAATGTATCGCCCTGATCAGGGGTGACGGATAGCACTACACCTGGCCCAAATTTTTCATGCTCCACTTCCATACCGACGATAAGATCGAGCGGTTCATTACTTACACTGTCATCGCCACTCGATTCGGGAACTTGATAGAGTCGATCTTGCCACAGTTCAGCATAAATCTTCAAATCAGCAGGCTTAGTTATTTTATGAGAAAGTGATGAAGCTGTAAGTCGACAAGACTTGAGCATTTGTCGCATTTTTTCATCAGATAGGATGCGATTAGCGCGGCTTAAAGCAGTATCAATGTTTTGAAAAATATCACCTGTTTTGTCTGTGGCTGTATTGACCACAATTAATTGAATACCATGGGCCTGGCAGACTTCAACCCTTGCATCTTGGCGTACTCGCAGTTGCTCTTCTTCTTCCAAGCTCAGGCGGCGACGCTGCTGCTTGGCGCGAAGTCCTTCGAAACGCACTGCAACGCCCAGGTTTGTATACACCATATCAAGTTTTAATCGACGTTTCGTAGCCGGGTTAATAAGCCAGTCGGGCGTGATATTAAACTGCGTATCGACACCTTCAAAGATGCGAGCGAATATCTCGCGCCAGGCGTTAATTTCTAACCAGTCGGGTAAATTGCTGCTTTGTGTTGCCATTTTGATTAAATTTAGATCACCTATTAGAGTATTTTCAAATCATACTATAGCCAATTAAGCGAACAAAATTCTCAACTTCAGTAAGCTAAGCCAAATCGCTTAGGCAATGCTGCGCATACACAACTTGGTAAAGAGTCGCTTGTTGGCTGATGTGTAAACAAAGGGTTATTGTTATACTTAGGTCAACAAGTTGCAATAACTTTTGCGCATTTCCTTCCTTCTTAGCCCAGAGATTAGCCGTTCCCACTAATCTCTGGGCTTTTGCTTTTAAAACTTCCCCAAAAGTCATCTCAATTTTGGTACTTAAGTACTTTCAGAAAAAGTGACTTTAGTACCTTAAGATTAAGTACCTTTGCCCCTTACTTCAATACCATTCTTGTTGTAAACTAATTTCATTCAGATTCATATTCCCAAACGTTCGTCATTCCCATTGCTTCGGCAGACGTACCAATTCAACAAGAAAAAATCAGTAACAACCTGACTAGAAGGAGTTTATAATGAGTGAAGAATTTAATTATGGTTTTGACCCCCTAAAAGGTATTCCCAGTAAAATGACGCCTTGGGGGCTCAAACTCGAACAACCCTATCCCTCAAATTTCGGCGAATACGTTCTCATCGATGTCGCTCCCGCTGATATTGAGCAACATCACCAAGTTGAGGTCATTGATGAACACGGTGAACCAATTAGAGGTGTTTGGGTTATTTTTGGTTTTCCCGGTGGCGGTCCTGATATAGGCCTTACCCCCAGTGAATCCCACTGGCGTGGTGCTCCGGCTGTGTTACGAGGTAATGCTCAAAGCACAAATTATGCTGGGTATGCGCAGCACACCTTCAAGGATGGCGGCGAAGATATTTGGATCTGGGATCTGGACAGCGAGAACGTACTCAAATTACCCAGCCCGATTGTAAAAAGCTGCACTTGGGTCACGACCCCAACCGGTCGCTTCGAACACACCGGTGTCAAACTACGCTTTCAGCGCCGTATGGAAGGCGTTAAACCACGCGCCCAACGACTAGATGAACTTGAAGCCCGTATCGCTGCACTTGAAGCACAACTTCAACCTGCCTAACCAGCACTTCCCTCTATACAAAAAAGCCCTCGGATTCACTATCATCGGGGGCTTTTTTGTTGCAAAAAACTTAGACTGCCGATAGCACTTCTTTCGCCAACAAAACTCTGGCCTGGTCAGCGTCTTTTGTAATCTGCGCAACCAGAGCATCAATACCATCAAATTTTTGTTCGGGCCGCAGTCGCTCAACAAACTCGAGTGTAAAGGTTTGACCGTAGATATTCTCGCTGAAATCAAAGATGTACGTTTCTACGGTTCGCTCAACACCACCGAAGCTAGGTCGAACACCGACATTCGTAACACAAGGATAACGGTGAGGTTGACCCATACGCTGGATAAATGTAGCGTATACGCCGTTTGCAGGTATTAACCGTTCAGCGGGAACGGCTAAATTGGCGGTGGGAAAGCCTATAGTTCGACCACGTTTAGCACCTTCAACAACTTCAGTTGTGAGGGATGGGTAACGCCCCAACAAATAGGCCGCCCGGCGTACATTGCCATTTACCAGCTCTTGTCGCACTTGGGTGCTGCTTACTACCTGCCCATCGAGTAGAAACGGTTCCACAATAGTTACATTGTAATTAAATTGTTGGCCCAACTCCTGCAGTTTTTCTACGTTCCCTTCCCGGTTTTTTCCCAAAGCAAAATCATACCCCACACACAGTTCTACAACACGCAAACTTTCTACTACAAGTTTTACAAAATCAAAAGCGGTTATCTGCGATAATTCTTTTGAGAAGGGCATGAAAACTAAATTATCAAGACCATAAGCTTCAAGCAAGCGAATGCGTTCAGCCGGTGTCGTTAGATAATCATGGCTGTAGAGATGGGGGGCAAAAACGGTTTTAGGGCGAGGGTGAAAAGCAATAACAGCGGTTTGGGCTTGTTGTTCGAAGGCAGCGGCTTTGAGGTTATTTATCAAATCTTGATGACCACGATGAACGCCATCAAAAGTACCAATGGTTAATATGGTTTCTTTAGTTAGTTGGGCTTCTGTTAGATCTCGGATTACTTGCATAGGGACTCACGTTTGAAATACCTTTTTAGGTTGCCAAATATTATCGTCAGACTCTACCAATTCCATAATTGCTAAAAAACGATTATCGGGCAAATAAGCGCGGATTAGCGGGGAATTTGGCTCGGCTTGTGTGCTATCGAATTCTACCTGTTCGTCGGCCACACAAATGGTATTACCATGTTTTACCCGAGTGGCGTCTGAATCGTCCAGTATTACTTTAGGCAAATGGTCAACCGCACGATCTAGCGGAAAAAGATATGCTTGCCAACCGAGCGGGTCTGTTTCAATTGCACGCTCAAGTGTATTCAAAGATACAGCATCGTCAAGTAACCAGTGATGATTCGCGGTTCGCGTTAAGTCTGCTAAGAAGGCACCGGGGCCGGCAGCTTTGCCCAGATCGCGGGCTAAAGCGCGGATGTATGTCCCTGAAGAGCAACTCACATCCAATATTAAATCAGGCAAGCTCCAATCAACCCACTCTAATGCATAAATTGTTACTAAGCGAGGTTCAACTTTAATAGACTTACCGGCCCGGGCTGCTTTGTAAAGCGGCTGTCCATCGCGCTTGATGGCAGAAAAAATGGGGGGAATCTGTTCAATCTCACCTAAAAAGGATGGAAGAATCTGTCGTACCAAATCCGGCGTTAAATCGGAAACGTCACTTTGAGAGAGAATTTGCCCTTCAGCGTCTAAAGTATCGGTTGTTACCCCAAAACGAATTGTAGCCCGGTACTTTTTGAGACCGGTGGTTAGATATTCAATCAACCGCGTTGCTTGACCCACACAAACCACTAAAACGCCTGTTGCCAGCGGGTCTAGTGTGCCTGTATGGCCAACCTTACGTATTCCGGTCACCTTACGTACACGGGCTACAACATCGTGAGAGGTGATGCCTTTGGGTTTATCTATTATCAAAATGCCAGATGTTGGACGATGACTTTCCAAAATTAATCGCTCAACTCTGTTTCAGAATCATCTTCAGACTTTTCTAAGTCGATTTTAATTTGATCTAACAGTTCGTCGATACGCTGCCCATGAGCCAGAGAATCATCAAATCGAAACTGCAATTCAGGAATATAGCGCAGCGAGAGGTTTTCACGCAACCGGCGACGGTAGAAGGGCGTAGCGTTCTCCAGTCCTTGCAAAGTGCTTTTTATCTCTTCATCATCGCCAAGAACGGTAATAAAAACCCTGGCGAAACGGAGATCCGGGTTTACATCAACACCGGTTACCGTCACAAAGCCCAAACGCGGGTCGCGACTTTCGTATTGAATAATTTGGCTCAGTTCTTCATGCAGCAGTTCAGAAATTTGCCGTTGACGTCGCGTTGTCATAACAAGCTTAATTTACTCTTTCTTTTACATAGGCTTCGAGAATATCACGTTCTTCAAAGTCATTGAAGCCATCGACACCGATACCGCATTCATACCCGGTAGCTACTTCCCGAACATCTTCGGTAAAACGTTTCAAAGAAGAGATCTTGCCTTCGTGCAACACAGCCGATCCACGCCGCACTCGGATAAACGAATTACGGGTAACATGCCCTTCAAGAATATAACAGCCGGCAATATTGCCGCGTTTGGGAATTCTAAAGACAGCACGTACTTCCGCTTGCCCAATCACTTTATCGGCATATTCAGGTTCGAGAAGCCCCTTTAGTGCTTTCTCGATATCTTCGATGAGCTTGTAAATAATTTCATACAGCCGAACATCAACCCCTTCAGCCTCTGCTAAACGTTCAGCCGCCGAGTCCGTTCTTACATGAAAGCCCACGATAATGGCGTGTGAAGCCACAGCCAAATTGACATCAGACTCAGAGATATCGCCCGTACCTTCCAGAAGTATTTTTACCTTTACGTTACTTGCACTCAAATCTTTAAGCGAATTAACAATGGGTTCTAACGAGCCTTGCACATCAGCTTTTACAATGAGGCGCAGCGTTTGATCACCCGTTTCACTGCGCTGTTGGAAAAACTCTTCCAGCGACACAGGGCGACGGGTGGCTTGCTGCAGGTTTCTGGCGTGGGTGTCAACACGCTCTTGAACAATAGCGCGAGCCGTTTTTTCATTGCTGACGACTTCAAAGAAATCACCAGCTTCAGGAACTTCTGATAACCCCATTACAGATACCGGTATGGAAAGTCCGGCTTCTTTTATCTTTTTGCCCTTGTCATTAAACATCGCCCGAATGCGACCATATTGTGACCCAACAACAATAAAGTTACCTGCTTTTAGCGTACCGTTTTGAATCAACAGCGTGGCGATAACCCCGCGTCGTTTATCCAGTTCGCCTTCAATTACAACACCTTGAGCCGGACGATTAGGGTTAGCCTTGAGTTCAAGCACATCGGTAATGAGCAAAATATTTTCAAGAAGTTCGTCAATACCTTGATTTCGCAAGGCAGAAACCGGCACACACACGGTATCACCGCCCCATTCTTCCACCAAAAGCCCTACTTCTGCTAACTCTTGCTTAACGCGGTCAACATTGGCATTGTTTTTATCCACTTTATTGAGCGCTACCAAAATGGGCACTTGAGCGGCGCGGGCATGCTCAATAGCTTCGCGGGTTTGAGGCATAACCCCATCATCGGCGGCAACAACCAAAACCGCTAAATCGGTCACTTGGGTACCTCGGGCACGCATTGCTGTAAAAGCAGCGTGGCCCGGAGTATCTAAGAACGTGATTGGACGGTCATCGAGAAAAACCTGATAAGCACCGATATGCTGGGTGATACCGCCTGACTCGCCTTTAACAACTTGGGTATTTCTAATAGAGTCAAGCAATGTTGTTTTACCGTGGTCAACATGGCCCAATACCGTTACAACCGGTGGTCGTGGTCGAAGGTCTGAGGGATCTTCTTCAGCAATTAAACGGCGATGTAGAGGGAGTTCGTGTACTTCTTCTTCCTCTTCTATCTCCTCCACTTGAGGGGGTACAACTTCATACCCCATATCTTCGCCAATGATCGTGACGGTATCAAAATCAATCTGCTGGTTGATGTTTGCCATAATCCCATTGCTCATCAAAACCTTGATGATTTCAATGGGGCTAATCGACATTTTTTCGGCCAAATCTCGAACGGTAATTGCAGGCGGTACCTCAATCGTTCTAGAATTTGACTTACCGGTTGCACCAGCCACTTTTTCTTTTTCAGCACTTATTGCCATAATGACCACCTCACTTTATATAGTTGATAATGTTACACGAGCAAGCGCACAAAGACAGGCTACATAAACGCAAACACAAGGAATACGCTTGACGCTTTAAGTAATAGGAGTTTTATATTTACTGCTTTATAGAAAAGCAGTAGTTCATAATCAAGGGTAAGTTATTTTGAGGATAACCGAGACAAAATTCGGTTACAAAATTTCAGGTGACGGACAGGTATATAGAGCCAAAGAGGGTTATTTATGAGAGGAGGCCAAAACAGCTATACGTATTTTTAGCTTCTCATAGAGCTTTACCCCTTTGGTCTCTTATGTGATTATTCACTGTTTAAATTCCCTCATCAACAGTTGAGAGTGTCCCTTTAACATCGTGGTTACAAAAATGAACCACAGATACTTATAAATATTGTTTACTACGATGTGTAAAACACCTGTAACCTATAAGATCTATGGCTTTATTTCGGTTTGTACACTATCTATCCAAAAAATACCAGGGACTATCCAAGAGATTAACACCTAAAATTTTCTCAAAAACAACCCTTAACTGACTGTACTATTTATGCTTTTGAAAGTTCATCGCGTACAGAACGAAACAACTCAGCAACAACTTCGTCAGAAGGCGTTATTTTTAAGGCTTGAGCTAAACGCTCCTTTTTCAAGCCTTTTTCTAAACATTGAGTTTCAGTACACATATACACCCCCCGCCCATTTGCTTTACCGGTTGAGTCGATAATCAGCGTTTGGGCAGGGGTTTTTACAATGCGAATCATATCACGTTTGCTTTTTACAGTACGGCACCCAATACATGTTCGCTGTGGTATATGCTTTTGCTTAGCCATTTTTGTTCGTAAACCAGATACCACGAGACAAAATTTTACTCGTCGTATTCCTCAAACCAGTCATCGGTGCGGCGGCTGCGTTTTCGCCGACGCTCGGCCACAACTTGACCCAAGCGCTCATCGTAGACCAGCCGGCGTTTTTTCTGGCGAGCTTTCTTTTTCTCCAGTTCACGCTCACGGCTGTCATCATCGTCCTCAAAATACTCATCTTGCTCTTGCCAGTTATAGCCTGGCGCACCCTCGGGCGCGGGTTCTTTTTCCGCTTCACCTTCTACTTTTTCTGCCTCACCAGCCGCTTCTGTTTGAGCTTCAGGTTGTGCTTCCATCTCAGGCGCTGTTTCTTCTGTAGCCTCAACAGCTTCGATAGATTCAGCAGCTTCGGCAGTAACTTCTTCAACTTCCGTCTCTGGCAGAGCCGCTTCTAGTTCAGGCTCAGTGTCAAACTCTACTTCAGACAGCATTGCTTCAGCCTCGGCTAAGATATCATCAACATCTTGAGTCATGACAAATTCGACGCTTTCTTCTTCTTCGTCAAATTCATCCACCACACCTTCAGCTTCAAGTTGAAGCTCAGCCGCTTCAATCAGATCGAGATCTTCAGGTTGAGACGCACCTTCTGAAACAGGAGACAAAGGCGAACGGCCGCTCAAAATTGCTTCGGCTTCAGCCAAGATATCTCTTGAACGAGCTGCTTTTCTCGCTTCTTCAAGAGCTGCTCGACGCTCACGTTCAATCGACATTTCAGCAAAGTTAACCACTTCAATCGCTTCGCTCAGCAGGTTAAGCTCACCATCGCTAAATTCAATAGGCGCTTTTTCTTCTAAAATAGAAGCCGCCAAATTAAAGATGTGAGTCTTCTCACTCATTCGGCCGCGAATAGCTTCGTTATTGCGAACTTTCTGAAGCGCTTCTTCAACAGCCTCGCTGGCACTTTTAATATCAATACGCCAGCCCGTTAATTTCGCCGCTAAACGAGCATTTTGCCCTTCTTTACCGATGGCTAGTGACAGTTGTTTGTCGGGTACGACCACCACGGCGGTTTTCCCCTGTTCATCGTGAAGCATCACGTTCATCACTTTGGCCGGGCTTAATGAATTAGCAATAAAGAAAGATAGGTCAGGATTCCACTGAACCACATCGATCTTTTCGCCGTTCAACTCATTGACGATATTTTGAATACGCGTACCGCGCATCCCTACACACGAACCGACCGGATCGACACCTTCTTGCAAAGCGGCAACAGCGACTTTTGAGCGATGGCCTGCCTCACGCGCAATCGATTTAATTTCAACCGTGCCGTTGTAAATTTCCGGCACCTCAACCTCCAGCAAACGGCGCAGCATATCACGATGGGTTCGCGATAAAATAATCTGCGGGCCACGGCTAGTTTTTGAAACGGAAGCTACATACGAGCGTAATCGCTGCCCTTCTTTGTAGGTTTCCGAAGCAATTTGTTCGGAACGGGGCAGAATAGCCTCGGCCTTGCCCAACGACAACGTGACTTGATGGGGATCGACTTTATGAACCGTACCGCTGACAATCTCGCCTTCACGCTCGGCATAGGCACTGTAAAGGGCATCACGCTCCGCTTCTCGAATACGCTGGAGAATAACCTGCTTGGCCGTTTGAGCCGCAATACGTCCAAAGTTTTTGGGTGTACTTTCAATCGATACTAAACCACCAAGCTCGCTACGTGGGTTGATCGCTTTAGCATTCTTTAACGAAATCTCTCTTTTTTCGTTCTCAACCTGTTCAACCACAACTTTTTCAAGAAAAATCAGCGCTTCACCAGATTTTGTATCAATCTGGGCCGTAATCGATTGGTTACTCCCAAAATTCCGCTTGTAGGCGGATGCCAGAGCGACCTCAACGGCCTCTAATACGATGTCGATGGCTAGTTGCCGCTCATGACATACTTGATTGATGGCCATCATGAAGTCATTTTTCACGTTTTGCTATGCCTCCTCACTAAACAGGCAAAATATCACTTATATAAATCAGGTTAAAAATAAGAAAAGTGGGGGACGCCCACTTTTAAGTCAA